>JAMFRY010000280.1 GCA_026225015.1 Alphaproteobacteria bacterium | reverse complement strand
TCGATCTCATGGGAAAAACCCTGATGGCAGGAGATGGCACGCTCCAGGCCGAATTTTAGGCTTGCGGCATAAGCAGCGCCGCCCTCGATCCAGGTTTTGCCCTCGGGCGTGATGACGCGAAAATCCTCAGTGAAGAGATCGGGCAGTTCGTCCCAGAGTTTGGTGTCGATGAAGCGGAAATATTGGGCTTTCAGAGTGCGAATGTCCTCGATCGCTATCAAGCGCGCCATTGGGTCCATGCCACTCTCCCGACTCCGAAATCTGAGCGTGAACTGACACCCGGGCGCGATATGACGCAATCGCCGCTGCCCCTGAGGGGCACACTCTTGGGAAAAACTACCATTGCCGGCAAGACGCAGCACCGCGGGGGGCAAATGCCGGCAGCATACGAGGGCAGGATGTCCGGCGTGCTACGCCTTACCCGATAAGGACTTTCACCCGGTGGACCGTGCCGGCCTGCCGGCCTGCCGGGCGCATCGGGCGGCGCCTCCACGTAAACGACCGATGAATTTAGGGCGGGCGGGTAGTTCAGAACCGCGTTCCCTCAAAACGTCACCAGCGCCCGGGCGCCGGCCACGAACTCGTTGCGTAGGCTATGAGTAGAATCGGCGGGGTCCGGCAAACCGCCGCCGGGCGTGAACACATATTGCAGGTCGGGTTGCAGGATGAGCCAGGGTGTGAGTTGGGCCTGATAGGTGAGTTCGACGAGTTCTTCCGTACCGCGCCGCTTCACGCCGGAATCCTGGTCGAGGTCGGCGGCCCGGCTGCTGATCTTGCCCAAACCGAAATCTATGCCGACGGTGTCATTGTCGCGGCCCGGCAAGGGGGCTGCCAGGGTGACGCCGCCGTTGAAGCTGAAGCTCACGAGATTCTGATGATCCGGCGCGCCCATGATGCGTGCAAATACGTTGAGGTTGCGCGCGCTGTCCGATGCACTTTGCCAGACCGTCTGATCGACCACACCGTAGAGGCTATAGTTGCCATGAACCGTTTTCGGGTTGCCATTGCTGGAGATGTCGGCGAGCGAGATGCCGTCGCTATCGAAGCGCTGGTCGGGAAAGCCGGCGCTGTCATACCAGCCGCCGAATTTATACGTGCCGGCCATGCTGCCCAGCTTGGTCTGGACTTGGATTTCGGCGATCCACAGCGCGCCGGTATTGAGGTTGAAACGGGTGCCGCCAGCATCTCGCTGCTGCGCGTCACTGAAGAAGCTGCCGCCGCCTGGATTATCGTCGAACACGCCGGCGAGTATCGTGGTATTTGCATTAGGTTCAGCTCGCAGCCGCAGCCCAGGCGAGGAGAGCGGGTAGGCCGGGCCGCCGCCGTAAAGATCATCGGAGGGGATCAGCGGCCAGCCGGCCATGGTGTTGACGAACAGGCCGGAATAGGTGCTGCCCATGAACTCGTTATCAATGCTTTGCTGGCCGATTTTGATATCGAATTTATTGTCGAGGAATTGCTGATCGTACCAGAGTTCCCACAGCCTGGTTGCGTTTTCGCCCTCATTGCCATTGGCGGCGTTGAGGTTGTCCAGATAGGATGGCGTGAGCGCCCTGCCGTGGATCTGCAGCGCGGTGACGTGGAACGTGCCGCCCTGCAGGCCGAAGGCCTTGCCGGTATCGACATCGACCCCGAGCGTGAGAACACCTTGCACTGTGGCGCCGGTTTTCACGCCGCCTGAAAGATTGCCGAGCAGGTTTTCGCTGTCCGTGGCGTTAAAACTAATGCCGTATTTGCCAAGTGCCGTACGTATTCCGGCCATATCGCCAAGCGCGCCGTTGCTCGCCTGCTGCGCATAAGCAGGGGCGATGGCTGCCGCGATCAGCAACGACACGGCAGACAAGCTTCCCCGCATCCAAAATCGACTGGATTTCTTCATGGTACTCTCCTGTTGAATTGCAGCGAAGGCTGCGTTCAGATCACTGCCGGCCGCAGGTTCTTTGCTTCATGTTTCGAATAATTGTTGACCGATATATTCACCTTGCGCGATGCCGGGCGGGCAGGCGAAGATCGCGCTGCTCACATGCGTGGTAAACTGGTTCAGCGCGTCGATCTTCGACATTTTGTCGAAGAGTTTAACGAATCCGGACCGCGGGTCCCGCTGGTAGCACTGGAAGAACAATCCGGAATCGTATTCGATTCCCTGGCGCCAGGGCGGCCAGCGCTCGGCGACGAAATTGGCGCCGTTATTATAGGAATAGGAGCGCCGCAGGATGGTCGCGCCGCCGTTATTCACGGGGGCGGCGAGGCGGATATGGGCATTATCCGGGATCACGGAATTGCCGTCGGCATCGGTTGCGCCGAAATCCGGTTTGTCGAATTCCGCGGCTTGTCCTAGCGGCGCGCCGGAGATCTTGCTCCGCCCAAAGGTCTGCTCCTGAAACGTGACTTTCATGCGGTCCCAGTGCTCCAGGGCGATGCGAATGCGGCGCGCCACCATGTAGCTGCCGTTCACCATCCAGGCCGGACCTTCATCGCCGGCCCACACCACCGGGCCGACGGTAGCGCTGTTGGGGTTCATGGTGCCGTCCTTAAAGCCCATCAGGTTGCGCGGCGTGCCTTGGATTTTATTGGCGGGCGAAAAGCCGCTTTGCACCCATTTCAGCGTCGCGGCGCCGTAGGAAATGCGGGCGAGCTGGCGCACGGCGTGGAAGGCGACCTGCGCGTCATTGGCGCAGCCCTGAATACAGATGGCGCCGCCGCTTTGGCCGTCCACCAGTTCATCGCCGTTGAAATGCGGCAGATCGACCAGAGCGGGCGGCCGTTTGCCGGCAATGCCGTAGCGATCCTGCCCGTTCAGGGAAAAGAAATCCGGGCCGAACCCGAAGGTCAGCGTTAGGCGCTGCGGGTCCATGCCCGCGACCTCGCCACTATCGAGGGGCGGCGCACTCAAATCCTGGATGCCGGGTTCGGCGGGGAGGCCGGAGGTCAACCGCGACGCGGCATGGGTCCAGTCTCGCAGCAAGGCGATGACGTCACTGCGCTTGGTGGCCGCTAGATCGAATGAAGCAAAATATAGCGATTCCTGCATCGGCGTGGTGATGCCGCCCTGGTAGGCGCCGTAAAACGGTTCCTCATTGGCCTGCGCCGGCGTTGGCAGCGATGGCGCGACCTGCGCTTTCGCCGTCATCATTCCTGCCCCGGCACCGGCCGCACCGGCCAGCGCGCCCGCAACCGCCAGAAAGTTCCGGCGCGATGGTTTTACGCTCGTATCATCGTCGGTTTTCATTTTGCCTCGACCAAGCTGTTCACGTCATCTTCAACATAATAGAAACTTCTCCCATCCGGATTCATCGCGACTCCAAACAGATCGCCACTCCCCGGCGGAGTCTGCGCCTGGTCGCCATCGATAAGTTTTTCGGCAAGCTGACTGCCTTGATCGGGGTCAATCTCCACCACATTGCCGTCAAGCCCGTTAACGGCCAGCAAATTTCCGTTCGGCGCGATCGCCAATGCAAGCGGCCGGTTCAACTTGCCGCCTTTGCTGATTTCCTTGCCCGTTCCGGCAGAATCCGTCCGCGTGGCGGCATCGGCGATAGCGACGACGCGGTTGCCGATGGCGTCAGAGACGTAAAGCGCGCCATTACCACCAAGCGCCAGACCAGTCGGGCCGATCAGAAAGACACCGGGATCGGCCTGCGCCGCGAAGCCGCCGGCGATCACCGTTTTAGCCACCACCACCGGTTTCTCGCCCGCGGGAATGCGCAAATCCAGCCGCAATACGGTGGCCTGATGGTGCAGCGTGGTATCGCCGGAAGTGCCGATGCCAAAGCCGACATTGCTGACGAACAGCTTGGCAGTATGGCCGTGGTCGATCACTGCCATATTGCCCCAAGGATCATTGATTTCCGGCCCGCTAATGGTGCCAGCCACGGCGCCTTTGGAATCCAGCACGATCAGGCAGCCCTGGCCGAGGGTCTTAGGGGTGCCGTCGGTGCTGGGCGCGCTGCCGACGATGACCCAGCCGGATTTCAGCATGACCATGGCGGTGGTCAGGCCGACGCCGCCGGGGCAACCGGGTAGGTTTTGCGGAATCGTCGCAAAACTGGCCATCAAGCCGGTCGAGGGCCGGTAATCGATGATGGACGTGCCGGCGCCTTGAAAATTCTTGATGTTGTTGAAGTCATCGACCAGCACGTCGCCCTTTTGCACGCTGCCGGCGCTCACCGGGGCGACCAGCAGCGCATAGGGGTTCTGGTCGCCATTCGCCGGTTCGGTGGAGGTGAGAAGCTGGTGCTTCTTGATATGCGCCAGAAACGCCCCCGAATCTGCCCGCGCCGCCAGAGCGGGCGCCAGGCCCAAGCCGCAAACCGCCAAGGCAAGCAGGGTGGGGGTAAGTGATCTTCTCCGCGCAGTCATCAGACACTCCTTGTTTTTTGTGGTAATGATAGTCATTCGCAATTGCAGGCTATGATTCACCGCGGGAAACGCATTGGGCTATGTCAAAACCGGCTCGGCATAGGCCACCACATCGCCTTCCACCTTCAGCCAGACCTTCGCGCCCGGTTCGGGCACGAATTGCGTGAAAATGCGGGCGGTCACGTCGCGGACCGGCTGCAGGTCACCTTCAGGGACAATAACCGTGAGCCGCAACACGGCATCGTGGCCATAGAAGGTGACATGGTCGATGATCGCAGGAACGCCGCCCGGCACCGGGCTCGTCACCACCTTGATCTGCTCGGGCCGGACCATGACTTCAACAGGGCCAAGCAAGAGGGGACCGTCTCCGGCGCTATTGGCAAGGTTCAACACGCCGAGCACGCATTGTACTTTGCCGCCGCTGGCAAAGCCTGGGAAAAACACCGCGGCGCCGACAAAATTGGCGAGTTCCGGCGTCAAGGGCTGGTGATACAAGGCCTGCGGCGCGCTCATCTGCGCCAGCACGCCATTTTGCAGCACCCCGACTTGCGCGCCCATGGAAAGCGCCTCGTCCTGATCATGCGTGACCAGAATGGCAGTGGCGCCGGCGGTTTTGATGGCGGCGGCGACTGCCTGCCTGGTGTCGGCCCGCAATGCCGCGTCCAACGCGGAGAAAGGTTCGTCCAGGAGTAGCAATTTCGGGCCGGGGGCTAGCGCGCGTGCCAGCGCCACGCGCTGCTGCTCGCCGCCGGAAAGCTCCGCCGGGCCGCGTTTGGCGTAGCTCGCCGGCAGGCCGACCAAGTTCAACAACTCGGTCACGCGGTGCCATCTGCGTCGCTCGGCCCGGCTCAGGCCAAAGGTGATGTTGTCGGCAACGCTCAAATGCGGGAACAGCGCGCCTTCCTGCGCCACATAGCCGATCCCGCGCTGCTCCGGCTTTTTAAAAACCTGGGCGGAAGCGATCAGCTCGCCGCCAACGCGGACTTCCCCCGCATCCGGGCGTTCAAACCCGGCGATGAGCCTAAGCAGCGTTGTTTTACCGCTGCCTGAGGCGCCCAGAATCGAGATCAGGCTGCCGGAGGCAACGTCGAGGCTCACATCGCGTAGAACCGGTGAATCCTCGAAGAATTTGGCGAGGTGGCGGATGGAAAGATCAGCCATCTCAGGTCACCGCCTTATAAACGGTGGCGGCGCCGAAACGCCTGGCCAGCAGCCAGGAGGCCGCCATCGACAGCAGCGCCAGCACCGCCGCATAAGGCGCCGCCGCGGCGAAGGCCAGCGTAGAAGTGTCCGCCCAGATTTCGGTGGCCAAGGTTTGGGTGCCGATCGGGGCCAGCAGCAAGGTGGCGGTAAGTTCGGTGACGACCGCGATGAACACCAGCGAAGCAGCGGCGCCGAGCCCAGGGGCTGCCAATGGCAATGTCACACGGACCAAAACCTGGGCGCGGTTCAGTCCCAACGAGCGGCCGATTTCTTCCAGCCGAAGCTGTGCCTGCTGGAATGCGGAACGCACACTCACCAGCGCCAAGGGCAGAAACAAAATGGCATAGGCGATGACCAGCAACATTGTGCTCTGATAGAGCGGCCGGATGCTATGCACGGTTAGCGAAACCAAGGCCAGCGCGACCACGATGCCGGGGATGCTCTGCGCCAGATAGGCGCTGCGTTCCAGCAGGGTGACCAGCCAGAAATCATAGCGCACAGCCAAAATGCCGAGCGGCAGCGCCAGCACCAAGGTCAGCATTGCGCCGAACACGCCAAGCTGGACGGACGCCCAGCAAGCCTGCATCAGCGAGCCGGCCGAATAAGCGGCGACCGTGGTGGCGGCGCTATTGGTCTGGGTGAGCCAATAGACGATCATGCCTAGCGGCACGCCGATGGTAATCAGCGCCAGCAGCGCGAAACCCAACACCGGCAGAAATTTCCAGCGCCCAAGCGCGTAACTCGCGGCTTTGCGGCGGGTGCCGCGCGCCAGCCGGCCATATTTGGACTTACCCCGGGTCGTGGCTTCAACGCCCAAGCAGGCGATGCAGAGCAACAGCAGCACGGCGGAGAGCAAAGCCGGCTCCGCCCCGGAAAATCCGGCGCGATAGGCCGAATAGATGGCGGTGGTAAAGGTGCGGAAGCGCAGCAGTGCGAAGGCGCCGAATTCTACCAATATGTCCAGCGAGACCAGCAGCATCCCGCCCAGCAAGGCCGGCCGCAATTGCGGCAGCACCACCCGCCGGAACACCGCACTTGGCCGGCTGCCCAAAGCCCGCGCGGTTTCCTCCAGCGCCGGGTCCATCTCCTTCAGCGCCGCCGCCACCGGCAAATACACCAGAGGCGTGTAGGATACTGTGACGACCAGCAGCGCACCCAGGAAATTCTCCAGGTTCGGGTCGAGCGAGATCCAGGCATAGCTGGTGATAAAGGGCGGAATCGCGAGCGGCGTCACCGCCAATACCGCCCAGATTTTTCTGCCCGGCAGGTCGGTTCGCTCCACCGCCCAAGCCGTTGCCGTGCCAATCACAGCGCACAGCGTGGTGGTGCAGGCGATCAGCAGCAGCGTATTGAGCAGCAGCGTGCCAACCAGGGGCCGCCACAGCAAACCCACCGCCAAGTCCCAACCGGCACTGGCGGCGTCGGCCATGGTTACCGCCAGAGGCAGCAGCACCAGCAAGGAGGCGATACAGCCAGCGGCCAGCAATGCCGGATTTGGCAACCTCCTGCGTTCCCGGATTTTTGGGCCGGGAATGTTCAGCGCGATTTGCATTGGCGTATCCTGCACCCGTTCGCGCGGCTTAAATCAGGCCGGCCTGTTGCAGCAACGCGCCGGCCTGGGTGTCGTCGCCAAGCTGCGATACATTGATCGCGGGCGGCTGCAGCGCGTCAAACGGCGTCAGCTTGGCATTGGGCGGAACCCCGGGCGCGAGCGGATACTCATAATCGATATCGCTTTTGCCCAGCAGTTCTTGCGCCTTCCGGCTCACCAGGAAGCCCAAGAATTGCTGCGCCGCCGCCTGGTGCTTCGAGGATTTCAGCACCGCCGCGCCGGAGATATTAACCAGCCCGCCAATATCGCCGTTTTTGAAATGATAGACCTTGCTGTCGATCTTCTGCGGCCCAAGATCGGTTTCCAGCCGGTACCAGTAGTAATTATTGATAATGGCAACCGCGACGCTGCCGCGCGCCACGGCGGCAACCGCGCCCTCGTCATCCTGATAGATGGTGGCATTGTCCTTCAGCCCGTCCAGCCAGGCGAGCGCCGCGGGTTTTCCATATTGCTTGATCACGGCGCTGACCAGCGGCAGGAAATCCGAATCGCTGGGGGCAAAGCCGAGTTTACCCTTCCATTCCGGCTTGGCGAGGTCGAGCAGAGAGGCCGGAAGCGCGGATTTTTCGATGAGTGAAGGATTCCAGGCCAGCACGTTTTCGCGCGCCAGCACGCCCAGCCAGTCGCCATCCGCGGCGCTGTATTTGGCCGGAACCTGCGCCAATGTGGTCTTGTCGACCGGAGCGAGTAGACCCTTTTCGTCCAGCAAGTTGAGTTCCGGCGAGTTTTCGGTGAAAAATATGTCAGCCGGCGAATCCGCGCCTTCCTGCAAAATTTGCGAGGCGATATCCGGCCCCTCGCCCTCGCGCACCTGAACCTTGATGCCGGTCTGTTGGGTAAAGGCCGCCGTAAGCATGGCATCCACCTGAGGATGTTGCGCGCTATACAATGTGAGGGTTTCCGCGAAAGCTGGGGCGACGCCGAAACCCAAACCGCTCAACCCGATCACCGAAGCTAAACCCAAGGAAAACACGCGTTTCATCTACTCGTAATCTTTCATCAGTAACTGCGAATGAGAACTATTCTTAATTAGATCAGAGTTCATAACGGAGTGAATAGGTTACTGTCAATCGGCTTGATTGCGAGGTACTCATCCCGGCTGTTGCGCGTCCGTCATGGGCATGACGCTCGCATTGGCGGGGCGAACCCCGTATGATGAGTCGATGACCAGCCACAGAGATAAAATCGCGCCGGCGCGGGAGAACGGCCAATGACGCAGGAGGAGTTGACCGCCTGGGCGTTGCGGAATGGTTGGCGGGTGATCGCTGGCTGCCCCAGCCTGGTGAAGCCAGGGCGGCCGAAGGATGCGATTATGCGGCTTTCGTTCAAGATTACCGTCGTCAGCCTGGAAGTGCGCAAGGCGACGAAATGGGAGAAAGTGGCCAGCGCGAAATACGAGGATGTTACGCCGGACGAGGAAGGCGAGCGGCTGCTGGGCTTGGGATTCGAGAAGGTGCCGAGCATTTCAATGCTGATGCGCGAAAACCGGGACGCGCAGGTATTTTCGAAGTTTGGAAAGTAGGAAAATACGCTGTCTATGGGAGGGAAGTTCTCCAGTGCCCCTAATCAAAAAAGCGCCAATTGGGTCTTCTAGATTCGACTTAGCAGCTCATTCTTCTTCGTGCCAAATTCGTCATCCGTCAGGGCACCAGCGTCTCGCAACCGCGCGAGCTTTTCGATTAATCCGAGAATAACGTCACTCGATTCCTGGTGCGCATTTTGCCGGACAGGCGGCAGCGGGTCCGGAGCCAGCGGGAGCGGCGCGTAGTCTACCGGCGGCTGACTGAATGTAGACTGCGGAACCGCAAAATTCGTCACAGGAGGCCGAGGCAAACCCGGACCGGACAAAACGGGCAAACTGTCCACCGCAACCGATCCAAACTGACTGCTAAAGCTGAGGGAAGTATTCCCGCCCTGTTGCTGGCTGACGCCGCCGATGTTGTGACCAAGCGTGTCATAAACCGTAACTTGCCCATTGAGCTCAACAGCCAGGCGCCGATCGAATACCGCATAACGAATATTGTTCTGGGCGCCACTGCTGAACGGAATACCCAAATCCCCTGGCCACCATTGATTGCCGTGGCTGGAACCGGCGGGCGCAGGCGGGAACATTTGCGTGGTTGCAAGCGCATTCGACAACTCATTGCAAAGGTTGTCGACGGTTGCTTTCAGCCCATGGTTGAACATGTCTCCCACCATAGTCATTCCACCACGCATCCATTGCCCGGAACCACCCAACTCGAAGGAATTGAATTGCGCCATTGTTCCACCCCCGTTGCTGACGGCAACGAGCATATGCACCACGGCGTCCTGGCTCAGACGATAGCGGTAAGCCAGATCATTGATGATGTTCTGTCCTGCCGGAGTAATGTTTTGCATGCGGTTCCGTCCAACGTAGCTAATGGCCTAAGTTGAGGCGTCATGCCTGTTCTAGAGCCCGTTGAATACGCACGCTGGATCATAACAGCCATCCTTATCCGGCTCCTGGGCAGGGCTTGCCGGTCAAACCCCTGCCAAGCTGGCGAGCGTTCAACCGCCGGCGGCCTGGACCAGAAGAGTCGTTTTCCACACCCTACGCGGCTTGGGAAACCTTCGTGATTTCTCGCAGGGCTTCGATAATTTCCCCGGCTTCGGCGCGGACCAACCAATCCGGGCTGATCGATACGAAGCGGACAATGTGGTTCTGGTCGATGACCAACACGGTCGGCATTGGCAGGTCCCAGCTATGCGTGCCGGTGATCTCGCCCAGATTTGAACCCTTGGAGAGCAAGTGCTTCTGCGATTCCTCGGCGGCGGTGAATACGATGCCGAATTTTGAGCCGAGCTTGTTATCGGTATCCGAGGCGATCTGGAAATCGAGCTTGTGGCGTTCCTTGATGTCGCGAAGTTTTGAAGGGATTTGCGGGCTGATGGCGACCAATGTGGCGCCGAGTTCCGTCACGCTGGGGGCAAGTTGGCGCTGGTAATAGGGAATCGCGATATTGCAGGCAGGACAGCCGGCAAAGCGAAAGAACACCAATACCGCTGGACCTTTTTCAAGCAGGCGGTCAAGTTCCACGCTGCCGCCATCGACTTCCGGCAGAGCAAAATTTTCAACCCGGTCGCCCAGTTTGATGAATTTCGAGCGGTCCGCATGGTCAACCAGATATTGCCGCTGGTTGATGTTATAGGCCAGCTCTTCGGGTTTCAGCGTGGCGACGCGATGCGCATGCAACTCCGCAAATAACTGGTTCACTGATTCTTTTGATGTCATGGATTTCCTCCAGCCGATTATACCAGGCAAACCTAGCCGGTTTGCAACGCGCCGAATAATCAGCGTTTATCCTCGTGCTATAAGCGGCGCTTGAGTTTGCAGGGCGTCAGATCATTTCTCAGATCACGAAAAACCCATGCGTCCCGTCGCGTTCCAGTTGCGCGACCAGGCCGAACTCCCAGTCCAGATAGGCCTGCATTGCCGCGGCTTTGTTCTCGGTGCCCTCATAGGGTCTCTTATAGCGCCCTTCCTTGCCGCGCGGCCCCGGCGCGCCATCGCCCCCGGTGACGGTGGCGTTCTCATAGCCGTCTTCGAGCACGAAAACCTCCCAACCCATTTGCGCGAGCCAGGAGGCGGTCATATCCGCGCGGACCAGAAGCTCATCGGCCAGGACGATGCGCGCGCCGCGCACCGGCGCGAAATGGTCGGTTTCCTGCACCAACTGGCCGCCAGGAGCGGAGCGGAATCCCGCCAAATGTCCCGCCGCAAATGGCTCCGGCTGGCGGACGTCGAAGGTGTAGAGGGTACGCGCCGGATCGCGCCGCAACGCCATCAGATCGGCATGGCGCAAGCGCTTGACTCCGGCGCGCTCTGCAACTGCGCGGGCGCGCTGCTGGGCCACGCCAAGCGTCGCCGGGCTAGACTCCGGCGCTCGGGCCAGTTTGCCATGCTCAAGGTTCTGCCCGGCCAGCGTCCAACCAATCGTGCCATTGCGCAGCGCGACGATCTTGTTGGGCAAGCCGGCATTAATCAGTGATTGCGTTCCAATCAGGCTGCGGGTGCGCCCGGCGCAGTTCACGATGATTGTGGTCTTTTGGTCCGGCGCCAGAGCCGGGGCGCTCAATAGCAGCTCGGCGCCCGGCACGCTCACGCCGGTGGGAATACTCATGGTATTGAATTCATCGAAACGCCTTGCGTCCAGGACCACGGCATCGGCTTTCGCATCCAACAAGACCTGCACTTCCTCCGCCGGCAGCGACGGCGTGTGCCGGCGATGCTCCACAAGCTCGCCAAACGCCTTGGAATAGCTGTTCACATCCTCGAAGACTTCGTAACCGGCCGCGCGCCAGCCTGCGAGCCCGCCTTCCAGAACCAGCGCATTGCGGTACCCCAGCGCCACCAATTGCGCCCGCGCCGCCTCCGCAGCACCTTGGCCGTTATCATAAACCACCACCGGCACATCGCGCCGCGGCAACCGCCATGGGCCTTCCAGTTCGATCCGCCGCAGCGGAATCTGCGCCGCGAATAAAGGATGGCCGAGCGCGAATTCTGCCTCCTCCCGCACATCGATGACGGTAATCTCCTCGCCGATCAGCAATTTCTGCCGCACCTGCTCGGGCGAAATAGCGGTTCGTGCGCGGTTGTCGGAGCGATCCCAGAGATTCGGCAGAACATCGCTGGAGTAGCCGGAAATAAACCGGCGCGGTTGGCCTTGCGCGTCATAGGTCGCGCGCTCCACCGCACCGATATTGCCGCCATAAACATGAATGCTGATCGACACGGCATCGGGAACGGCATTGCAGACGCGATGAATATCCCCGATTGCCGGCCCCACCGCATCAACCTCGCCGGCCCGTAACAAGGCAGGAGGGCCTTGCAGAGCGAGCCTGCCATCCCCATCCCACACGAAGCGTTCGGAATATTCGGCGCCGCGCAGCACGCCGATCAACCCCCAGACGCGATGATCGTGAATCGGCGTCGCCTGGCCCGGGCCCCAGACGAAACTGACCACCGAGAAACGCTCCAGTGGGTCGCAATACAGCAAATATTGCCGGTAGCGTTCCGGATCAGGCCAAGCGTAGATTTCCGGTAGCCAGTCGTCGCTTGCCACCAACTTGCGCAGCAGTGCCGCACCCAATACCCGCAATGCCGGCGGGTCGGGCGAACCCTCCACGAGTTGCGCGAGCCCGGCGATGAATTCGCGAAGTTTATCCGTCGTTGCCATGCTTCAACGCCCGCTTCCTAGCCGGCCTTGCGATCGACGTGCCGGTTGGCGACCAGTTTGCGGACCAGCGGAATGAGGTTTGTGCCGTAATCAATGGCGTCTTCCAGCGGATCGAACCCGCGGATCAGGAAGTTTGTTATGCCGAGATCGTAATAATCCAGCAGCGCATCGGCCACCTGTTCCGGCGTGCCCACCAGGGAGGTGGAATTGCCGGCGGCGCCGGTTACCGCCGCTACCCCGGTCCATAGCCGCTTATCCAGGCGCTCGCCCAAGGCAGCGGCCTGCAGCAGGCGCTGCGAGCCGACATTCGCCGGTGCGTGGCCGGAAACCGGCAGCCCGGCTTTTTCGCGCAAGGTGATCGTGCGTTCGCGGATCCGTTCGGCCCGCGCCCAGGCGGCCTCTTCCGTCGCCGCCAGAATGGGCCGCAGCGAAAGGCTGAATCCGATTTGCCGGCCATTTTTTGCCGCCGATTCGCGCACGCGCCGGATCGTCTCCTTGGCCTCCGCCAGCGGCTCACCCCAGAATGCGTACACATCGGCATGCCGGCCGGCGACCTCGATGGCGATTTCCGAGGACCCGCCGAAGAAAATGGGAATATGCGGTTTTTGCACCGGCTTCAGCTCGGAAAACGCGCCTTCATAGCGGTAATATTTGCCTTGATGGTCGAAGGGTTTCCCGGAAGTCCAAACCTTGCGGACGATTTCCAGATATTCATCGCTGCGCTGATAGCGTTCATCCTTGCTGAGATAATCGCCATCGCGGCGCATTTCCGCATCCGCGCCGCCGGTGATGATATGCACGGCCAGGCGCCCGGCGCTGAACTGGTCGATGGTCGCCAGCTTGCGCGCCGCCAGCGCCGGGCCTTCAAAACCCGGCCGATGCGCCAATAGGAATTTCACCCGGTTCGTATGCGCGGCGGCATAGGTGGTCACCACCTGGCTGTCCGGGCTGCTGGAGCCCTGCGCTACCAATACGCGGTCGAACCCGCCATCCTCATGCGCCTGCGCAACCTTTTTCACCCATTCGCGGTCGAATCCGGTAGGCGGGTGAATTTCCGAAGCGTCATTGGTGCCGACATAGCCGATAAATTCAACACTCATTTTTATAACTCCTTTTATTCAGTATCCAAGGTCGGCACGCACGATACCCAAGAGGGGTTCGCCCGCCAGAAAGCGCCGCAGATTTTCCGCAAAGAGCAGCGCAGATGCCTTGCCCCGCTCGCTAGTGCTCCAGGACAGATGCGGCGATAAATGCACGCGCGGATGGGTGTAGAGCTTGTGCCCCGCCGGCAAAGGTTCAGGCTCCGTGACATCCAATGTGGCAAAACCCACCTGATTGCGGTCCAGCGCATCCAGCAATGCCGCGTGATCGACGATCCGGCCGCGTGAAATGTTCACAAGATGCGCACCTGGCTTCACCTTAGCCAACGCCGCCTGCCCAATCAGCCCGGAGGTCGCGCTGGTCAGCGGCACCGCGATCACCAGATGGTCGGATTCCGCCAATAGCGTATCGAGGCTGACGAATTGCACGCCGTTCTCGCCGGTGGCGCCCTCCGTGGCGGAGCGGCGCGTGGCAAGTATCCGCAGCCCGAACGGTGCCGCCCGCGCGGCCACCGCCTGGCCGATACTGCCATAGCCCACCAGCCCCAAAGTTTTGCCGTCCAGCGTGCCAAGCTCCCGCGGCTTCCAATCGGCCGCGTCCTTGATCCAGATATCATCGAGATGTTTTTCAACCGCCAGCAGGCTCGCCAGCACATATTCGGCAATCGGCGGGCTGTTGGTCCCCCGCCCGCAGGTCACTGTTTCAACATCGTAGATCCAAGGTGGAAACTCATCCACCCCGGCGGAGACGGCCTGGATCCAGCGAAGCTTGAAGGGCCAGCCGGGCGGCTTGCCCTCCGGCACCACAACATTGCCACCGCGCGGAGGCACGGCCAGCAGCACCGTTGCATCCAGGGGGATTTCATAGGCGCGTTCCGGCGCCAGCCGCCGCCAGGACACACCTGGCGGAAGGCCGGCGCTTAAGCGTTGCTCAAGGACCGGGGGCAATTGATGCGCAATGACAAGTTGAGTGGGGGAGGCTTCAGACATGATCAGTACGTATAGGCCAGTTTGAAGAGCACGGTCGCCGGTGGGCTGACCTGGCCTTCCAGTAGGTTCTTTGATCCCGACCAGCTCAAGCTCTGGAACTGCAACCGGTTAAAGATATTTTTGCCGTTCACGCTGGCTGTCCAATGTCCGTTCGGCAAGGTATAGCTGATGAACGCATCCGTGTAGGCCTGCGCTCCGATCCGGCCTTGCGCGTAATTGAAGATATCGGAAAAATAAGAGGTTTGATAGGAAACATCAGCGCCCAGCGAGGCCTGACCCCTGATGTTGAGCGGCGGTGTATAGACCGCTTGTGAATAGAGCTGCCAGCGCGGCGAATAAGGCAACTGGTTGCCGGTGATGGGAACGCTCAAATGGGTGTTGAGATTTGTGCCTGGCGAACTGAACTGATCATAGCGCGTGTTCAGATAACTCACATCATTGGTCAGTACCAAACCGTCCACCGGCTCCGCAATGGTTTCCAGTTCGAAACCGTTTGTGTGCGCGCTTCCGGCATTGGTGCGGACGGTTACCAATGCGTTTGTAATGGGGCTGGTGACCGTCGCGGTCTGCTGCAGGTTCTGGTACTGGTTCCAGAAGAGCGTGGGATTCACCCGCAGGCGATGATCGAACCAATCGGTCTTCAGGCCCGCTTCGTAGGTGGTTACGGTCTCGTCATCATAAGGCAACGCGGTGGCGCGGCTGCTGGCGCGGTTGTTGAAGCCGCCGGCATTGAAGCCGCTGGAGATTGTCGCATAGCTGTAGACATCTGGCGTCCACTGGTAGGACAGACCAAATTTTGGTGAAAAATTATACCAGGTCTTGTTGCGCGGCTCACCCGCATTGGTGAAGTTTTGTGCCAAGGCCGCGTTGGCCGCGACTTCACCTGCTGTCGTCGGGTGAAGATAGGCGACTAGCGGAACACCCTGGAAATTATCGTACACGCCCTGGAACAGGAAGCCTCGATTTTCAATCGTGTAGCGGCCGCCGATCGTACCGATCAACTTGTCGGTGAAATCATAATTCGCCTGGGCATAGGCGGCATAATCGGTGGTTTTCGTATCGGCGATCTGATCCTCCGGAAAAGCCGGGGTTCCGGCGCCGGCCGGCGAGACAACATAGCCAATCCGGTTGCTGGCAAAATTCTCATGCAGGAAATACAGACCGCCGACATAGTTGAATTTGTCGTAATTGCCGAGGAGTTGGAATTCCTGCGTCAGTTCCTGATCACGGTAATCGATAAAATTATCCGAAATCGAAACCAGCGGCGGAAATGGCGTGGATAGACTTGCGGTCGTGCCGTTATATTCGACAAGCGGTTGGCCATCGTTATTATAATTCACCGGTTGCTGCGCGAAACCGCGATATGCGGAAATCGATTTGAATGTTAATTTCGGGTTGATATTATAGACTACCCGCAATGAGACGCCGCCGTCCCAGGAATTGTTTTCGGGCTCCTGGCTCGCATAGCTGTCATTCTTATTGGCTGTTCCGTAGATCGGCTTTGCAAGCGTGCCGCCGATGATCCTGTAAACAGGCGAATAATAGCCGGTACTGGAATTATCTCTTGTGCCATCCACCTCCAGCAACGCCGTCAAGTTCGGGGTGATGGTCGCAAGCAATTTCGCCCGCGCTTCCGTGGTGTCCTGATCGTTCACATGCTTGCCGATGGTCGGATCGTAGGTATAGCCGTCATGCTGGTCATGTGCGACGGCAATGCTGCCATCAAGCTTGCCGGGGATCAGAGCACCGCTGATATAGGCATGCGTATTCAACGCCGCATAATTGCCGCCGCTGATATCAATGTTCGCCTGCGTCTCGTCGGTGGGATCTTTCGAAATATAGCGGATCGCGCCGGCATCGGAGTTCGCGCCGAACAACGTTCCCTGCGGGCCGCGCAGCACTTCCACGCGCTCAAGATCAGTCAGGTCACCGAGCCCGTTGATTGCGCGCGGCAAATACACATCATCCTGATACTGCCCGACATTGGGATCGAAAATCGGATCGGAATTGCCGATGCCGCGAATGAAATAAACCTGCGTCAACGGCGTAATACCGGAGCGTGTCGTCTCCACGCCTGGAATTTTGCCGGCGAGGTCACGCGTGGTGAGGATATTTTGCTGCGCCAGTTGCTTCGCGCCGAACACGGTCACGGCCACCGGGGTCTTTTGCAGCTTGGTGCTCTGCCGGGTCGCCGTCACCACCACGTCCTTCAATCCGCTTGTTATCCCAGGCGCCACCGGCGGCGTGCTCGCGTTCCGCGCGTATGCATTGCCGGCCAGCAAGGCCGAGGCCGCGATCGAGGCCAGCAACAATTCCCGACGTCGCCTACCTAGAGCAGCGCGCAGCCAACCCCGCCCGGCTCCGAAATATACCGTCAACTCAACGCGTCCCATTTTTAACCCCCAGATTACCCGCTATGCGTCGTGAGCGATCCTTCATGCATCGCTTTTTTCCCGACCAACATCGTAGGCAATGAAGAGACATTAGGCTGGTGTAAAATTTATATTTCCAACTAGCAATGCGGATTTTCTCATAGGTCACAATCCGCCGCGCATCCCTGCCAGCATGCGGCAACACGCCTGTTGCAGACCAACCCGCTTGGTCCCGGGATATTTTACCCGATGGCTGGAAGACAGAACTACGTTGCAAAAATCAATAACTAATTAGAAATTAAATCTCGGACGGCCGAATCTTCCGGTTTTCGGCGTGCCCGCGATCGCAGATCCTAAAGCCGAGCTCAACCATTGATTAGAAATCTTGAATTCAGCCGGCTTTGCCGCTCGCTTATAAGCGCCAGGGAACGACTGGCGGTATTTACATTTACTAGTAAATAAATAGACTTATTCGGTAAGATGACCCCAGGCGGGCTTTTTGAGGATAAATTGATGGATGCCTATGACGCCTCGGCGGCGGCCAGCCCGGACGATGTGAAGCGCGAAATCGACCCGGCGGCGCTGGCCGAAATAACGGCCGAACTGGCAAAGACCGCCGCGCAACATGACCGCGCCGGCAGTTTCCCGTTTGAGAATATCGCGCTGTTGCGCCGGCATGGCATTATCGGCTGGCAGGCGGCGCGCGACCTTGCCGGCGATCCGCTGGACCTGCCGCAGGCGCGCCGCGTGATCGCCGCCATCGCCCGCGGCGAGCCCTCGACCGCTTTGGTCCTCATCATGACTTGGCTGTTCAGCCTGCAAACCGCCCGCAGTAAGCACTGGCCGCCGGCCTTGCGCGACCTTGTGCTGCAAGACATCGCCCGTAACGGCGCGCTGGCCAACGCGCTGCGGGTCGAGCCAGCGCTGGGTACGCCGGTGCGCGGTGGCCTGCCGGACACGGTAGCGACGCGCGTGCCGGGCGGCTGGCGTATCTCCGGCCGGAAACTCTATTCCACCGGCATTCCGGCGCTCAATTGGCTCGCCGTCTGGGGCCGCACCGACGATGCCGAACCGCTGGTCGGTACGTTCCTGGTTCCAGGTAATGCAGATGGGGTACGGATCGAGGAAACCTGGGACCAACTCGGCATGCGCGCCTCCGGCAGCCATGATGCGATCCTGGAAAACGTTTTTGCGCCGGCGGAACACGCCGTCGATATCCGGCCGCCGAAGGCCTGGGAGGCCGACCGCGCGCCCGAACTCTTTACCTGGATGTCGGTCCTGATCGGCGCGCTCTACGATGCGGTCGCCCACAACGCGCGCGACTGGCTGGTGCAATTCGCGCTGGAGAGAAAACCCTCCAATCTCGGCGCCGCCCTCTCCACCCTGCCGCGCTACCAGGAAGCCATCGGTGAACTGGACGCGCTGCTCTATACCAATACGGCGCTGCTGGATCGCTCCACCTATGCCGAACCTGGCGGCATCTCCGCAATCGAATGCAATTTCGTCAAATTGACCATCACGAATAACGCGATCAAAGTCGCGGAGAAGGTGCTCTCGCTCACCGGCAACCCCGGCTTAAGCCGCGGCAATCCGGCGGAGCGCCATTATCGTGACGCATTGTGCGGCCGCGTACACTCGCCGCAGGAGGATACTATTCTTAGCGCGGCAGGGCGGTTCGCCTTCGCATCGTTCAAGCCCAAAGCGGCGTAGCGCCGCCGGATTGCAAATCGCCAGCAATTAACGCCAAAAATTAAGGAGCTTCCCAATGTCCGCCACGGCTCAACCCACCCTAACCCGTTCAGCGCCGCCGCCGGCGCCCGCCAACCAGCCGAGCTGGATCATTCCGGAACCCGGGCCGAGCTTCGAGGAGATCAGGCTGTTCCGCAAGCAGCGCCTCGCGGCCAGCCTTCGGCTCTTCGCCCTTTACGGGTTTGACCATGGCCCGGCCGGCCATATCACGGTTCGTGATCCGGAATGGACGGATCATTTCTGGATCAATCCGCTGGGCCAGTATTTCGGCCATATCCGCGTCTCGGACCTGTTGCTGGTCAATCATGACGGCGACATCGTCATCGGCAACCGGCCGGTCAATCAGGCGGGATTCCAGATCCATTCCGCGATTCACAAGGCCCGGCCGGAGATTAACGGCGTTGCGCATTCCCATTCCACCTATGGCAAGGCCTGGTCCGCGCTGGGCCGCCCGCTGGACGCGCTGACGCAGGATTCCGCTTTTCTGTATGGCAAACAGGCCTTGTCGGATTTCACCGGCGTGGTGTTGCAAGCCGATCAGGCGCAGAAGCTGGTTGCCGATATCGGCGACAGCAATTTCGCCATTCTGAAAAACCATGGCCTGCTCACGGCGGGTTTGTCCGTAGAAACGGCGGTGTGGAATTTCATTGCTTTCGACAACGCCGCGTACACGCAATTGCTGGCCGAAGCGGCGGGCAAGCCGATTCCCATATCGGAAGAGGTCGCGCGCTTCACCCTCGGGCAGGGCGGCGGACGCAATACCGATCCCGGTCGTTACGCCTTCCAGCCTTATTACGAGCGCATCGTCCGGGAACAGCCGGACCTGCTGGATTGACGCCACCCGGTCAGCAGATATGATTTTTTCCAATAACCCCGTTATAGGAAGTGGGAGGAACGTCTCTTGGGCCACGTAAAATACGCAACCGCTCTCATCGTTGGCGCCGGCGCCGGTATCAGCGCGTCCCTGGCGCGCCTGTTTGCAAGCCATGGCGTGAAAGTTGCCGTCGCTTCGCGCAACACCGAAAAGCTTCAGGCCCTCGCGGGCGAAATCGGTGGCAAGGCGTTCGCGGCCGATGCCGGAGATGCAGCGCAGGTGCGGCAATTATTCGCTGATGTGTCGCACAGTATCGGCGAGCCCGATATCGTGGTGTACAACGCCAGCGGCCGGGTCCGCGGACCGCTCATCGAGCTTGACCCCGCGGAAGTAGAACAAGCGCTGCGCATCTCGGCCTTTGGCGGATTTCTGGTCGGGCAGGAAGCCGCACGGCGCCTGCTCGCAAGGCCGGAGGATCGCGGCGCGATCTTCTTCACCGGCGCTTCGGCGAGCGTGAAGGGCTATGCCCGTTCAGCACCCTTCGCGATGGGCAAGTTCGCCTTGCGCGGGCTGGCGCAAAGCATGGCGCGGGAACTCAGCCCCAGAGGCATTCACGTCGCGCATTTCGTGATCGACGGCGCGGTCCGCAGCCAAACCCGCCCCGACCCCGCCGACCAGCCGGACAGCACGCTCGATCCGGACGCGATCGCCGAAACCTACTGGCAAATCCTGCAACAGCCGCGCAGTGCCTGGACCTGGGAAGTCGAGCTGCGGCCCTGGGTAGAAAATTTTTGAAGGTCGATCGTCGCATCGCGGCGTAGTATATTCAACGCAAGAGATTTGACTATCACGACGCGATTTGGTTCCGCCCGGTTAACCATTGCAGATGATGGCGGACGGTCGGCCATTCGGCGGCGATGATGCTATACACCACGGTATCGCGCAACAACCCGTCCGGTGTCACAGTATGCGCGCGCAAAATTCCATCCTGCTTGGCGCCCAGGCGTTCGATGGCGCGGCGGCTCTGCTGGTTGAAAAAATGCGTGCGAAATTCCACCGCGATGCAGTTCAGCGCCTCAAAGGCATGGTTGAGCAGCAGCAGCTTGCATTCGGTATTGAAGCCAGTCCGCTGGGCAGACTTGCGATACCAGGTGGAACCGATCTCGACGCGCCGATTTACGGCATCGACATTCATATAGGTCGTCATGCCAACGGTCTCGCCAGTCAGCGCATTAAAAACAGTGAAGGGCAGCATCCTGCCCTCCTCCTGCAGCTTCTGGCGCCGGGCAATCTCCAGCGCCATTCGATCGGGCGCCGGGACGGAGGTATACCAAAGCTCCCATAACCGTCCGTCCTGCACGGCTTCCATCAGGCCGGCTTCGTGCTCAGGCCGCAAAACTTCCAGCCGCACATGTTCGCCCGCAAGTTCAACAGGCGCGGGCCAAGTCATGGGATAGGCGCTTTTGCCTCCCTCATGCCGCGGGCCGCAGAACCGTCTTCAGGTTCATGAACTCATGCAGCCCGTAGGGACCCAATTCCCGCCCATGGCCGGAGCGTTTGATGCCGCCGAACGGCGCTTCCGGAGAAGAAGCCAGCATCTGGTTGATGGCTGTCATCCCGGCTTCGATATCGGCGATGAACCGCGCCTGTTCCGCCGGATCGTTGGTCCATACCGAGGAGCCGAGGCCGAAGGGGATGTTATTGGCAAGCGCGATAGCGTCCTCGATATCGGCGGCGCGGAACAGCATGGCGATGGGGCCGAAGATTTCCTCATGCATCAGCGGGCTGCCCCGCGGAATGTCGGTCAGGATGCCGGCGGTGAGGTAGGCGCCGGGGCCCTCCAGTTTCTCGCCGCCGAAGAGTAGCCTAGCACCCAGGCGTTTGGCCTCGGCGATCTGCTCGATCACGGTTTCCTGTTGCTCGATGCTGGAAAGCGGGCCCATATCGGTGGCCGGGTCCATCGGGTCCCCGGCTTTCACGGCCCTCATGGCGGCCGAGAATTTCTCCAGGAAGCGATCATAGATGTCGGCATGCACGATCATGCGCTTGCCGCAGATACAGGATTGGCCGGTATTCTGGATGCGGGCCTTCACGGCCTGCTTCACCGATTCGTCGAGATTGGCCGAGGGCATGACGATGAACGGGTCCGAGCCGCCGAGCTCCAGGACGACTTTTTTCAACGCATGGCCGGCCTGTTCGCCCACCGCGATGCCTGCCCCCTCGCTGCCAGTGAGGGTGACGGCGACGACCCTGTCATCGGCGATGATACCGGCGACGGCGGAGGATTTCACGCCAAGATTCTGAAACAGCCCAACCGGACCGCCGGCTTGCAGAACCATTTCCTCCATCAGTCCGCCAACGCCCTGCACGATGCTGGCATGTTTCAGCAGCCCCACATTGCCGGCGAGGATGGTAGGCGCCAAAAACCGAACCGCCTGCCAGAACGGGAAATTCCAAGGCATGATGGCGAGCACCGGACCCTGGGACAGCCAATGCACTTCGGCCGAGCCGCCATTGGAGAGCTTTTGGGTTTTCGGCTCCAGCATGGCGGGGCCTTGCCAGGCATAATGGCGGAAGCCGGCGATGCATTTTTCCACCTCGGCCACCGAGGACGCGTAGGTTTTGCCCATCTCGGCGGTGGCCATTTTCGCCAGCCGGTCCTTGTTCTTCTCGTAAACATCCGCGATGGCGCTGAGCAGCGCGGTGCGCTCGCCAAGGCTGGTCTTGCGCCAGGACTTATACGCGCTGACCGCCGTATCGAGCTTGGCGTTCAACTCGTCCTTGGTCAGTTCGGGATAGGTTGCGAAGGTTTCGCCGGTGGCGGGGTTGACGCTTTTGAACATTTTGCTCCTCGCTTGCCTGAAAGATGACAGCCATGATTGATGACCGTTGTAGATAGGTCGGCTGGCCTTACGATGCCAGTTGTAGGATACGGAATCAATTGACACATCCAAGCCTCACACGCGGGAGATGAGTATGCGGAAAGCTATGAAAGCCTCCGATCTGTTGGTCGCGGCGCTGGAAAATGAGGGCGTCACCCATATTTTCGGCGTTCCTGGAGAGGAAAACCTCGATTTCGTGGAATCCCTGCGCGGCTCGAAAATCCAATTAGTGGTGACGCGCCATGAGCAGCCGGCCGCCTTCATGGCGGCAACCTATGGCCGGCTCACTGGAAAGCCCGGCGTTTGCCTAAGCACTTTAGGTCCGGGCGCGCTGAATCTGGTCACGGGTGCCGCCTATGCGCTGCTCGGCGCGATGCCGATGATCTTGATTACCGGCCAGAAGCCGATTTTGAGCAGCCGGCAGGCGCGGTTTCAGGTGGTGGATATCGTCGCCACCATGCGGCCGCTGACCAAACTTTCACGCCAGATCGTCAGCGCCGCCAGCATCCCGGCCATTGTGCGCGAGGCCTTCCGCGTCGCGGCGGAAGAACGCCTCGGGCCGGTGCATATCGAGCTGCCGGAAGATATCGCGCGCGAGACCACCGAACAGACAGAACTGATTCCCAGCCACCGAGCGGACTGGCCGGAAGCTTCCGATGCGGCGCTGCAAGCGGGAGCAAAACTAATCTGCCAAGCCGAGCGCCCGCTGATCATGCTGGGCGCCGCCGCCAACCGGGTGCATCTGGCCGATGCGCTTTCGGCTTTCGTCAGGCGGAGCAAAATTCCATTTTTCAACACGCAGATGGGCAAGGGTGCGGTGACCGGGGTTTCCGATCTCTATATCGGCACCGCGGCGCTCTCAGAACGCGACTATATCCATAAAATGATCGACCGTTCCGACCTCATTCTGGCGATCGGCCATGACACGGTGGAAAAGCCGCCTTTTTTGATGGGCGAGGGCGCGCCGCACGTTATCCATGTCGGCACGCTTCCGGCGACGGTGGAGCGGGTATGGTTTCCAACCGCGGAGATTATCGGCGATATAGGCGCGAGCCTGACGAAGCTGGGTGCGCTGATCGAGGGCAAGGTGAAGACCGATCCGGCGTTCGTGGCGCTGAAGGATGAGGTGATCGCCCATGTTGGCGACCGCGCTACAGCGCAGAAATTCCCGCTCACGCCGCAGCGGATCGTCCATGACGTGCGACAGGCGATTCCGGCGGATGGGATCGTGGCGCTGGATAACGGGATGTATAAAATCTGGTTCGCTCGCAATTACCGCACCCATGTGGCCAATACGCTGCTGCTGGATAATGCGCTGGCGACGATGGGTGCTGGCCTGCCCTCGGCCATGATGGCGGCGATGCTGCACCCGGATAGACGCGTGCTGGCGGTTTGCGGCGATGGCGGGTTCATGATGAACGCGCAGGAGTTGGAAACCGCGATCCGGCTCAAACTCAACCTGGTTGTGCTGATCCTGGAGGATAACGCTTATGGGATGATCCGCTGGAAACAGGCCGTGGACAAGTTCCAGGATTTCGGCATGACGTTCAGCAACCCGGATTTCGTCAAATTCGCCGAGGCACACGGCGCTGGCGGGCAGTTGGTAAGCGATAGCGAAGGGCTGGTTCCTGCGTTGAATGCGGCATTCAAAGCCGGCGGCGTGCAACTGGTTGTGGTCCCGGTGGACTACTCCGAAAATATCAGAGTGCTGATTGATGAGTTGAATGCGAATATCAGCCAGCATGGGGTGGTGAGCGATTAAAACGCCCATTCCCACCGCTTTGCGGTGGTGAAAAATGGCGGGCGCTGGCCGCCCAGCAAGAGTCTGGTAGGTCATTGAAAGATCGTGACGATCCTGGCCAATACTTCATCTATGATTGCCACCGGCAAGCTCTCGACCCTTCTTCCGTTACGCGCACTCAGATCAAGAACGCGGGGCGCGGAACAAGGAAGAAGAAATGGTGGCTACTATTTATTCTGTTTTCGCCTCACAATTACTCACTGGTGCAGCATGGTTAGTGCGTCGCTCCGAAGCTGGGCTAAATTTTCACCTTTTCCGGTCTGGCATAGCTATTGCTTACTCCGATCTTGCCTTGACATCGCATGCCGGGCATCTTGTGGAGGGCTAAGCCAAATGAGCGACGCTACCAGCGGTACGGAAGGTCTTGAGGCGCTTGGCTACAAGCAGGAACTGAAACGCGAACTTGGCCCGTTTGCCTCCTTCGCCTCCGGGTTCTCCTTCGTCTCCATCCTCACCACCGTGTTTGAACTTTTCGGCTTTGGCTTCGGCCTCGGCGGCCCGGCGTTTTTCTGGACCTGGCCAATGGTATTTATCGGCCAGTTCTGCGTTGCATTGTGCTTCGCCGAACTTTCCGTGCGCTTCCCGGTTGCAGGCGCCATTTATCAATGGTCGCGCCGCGTCTCGACCGATCCGCTGGGCTGGTTCGCCGGCTGGTTCATGCTCATCGGCTACATCGTTTCGGTCTCGGCCATTGCCATTGCCATGCAACTGGCACTGCCCGGCGTGTGGTCCGGCTTCCAGTTGGTCGGCGGCGATCCCTCGCCCACCTCGGTCACCGGCGGCGAAAACGCCATCGTGCTCGGCGCCATTGTTATTCTCATCTGTGGTTTCATCTCGGCCTTTGGCATCAAACGCCTTGCAACGCTCACCAGCATCGGCGTCTCCACCGAAATCTTCGGCGTTTGCCTGCTCGTCATCATCTTGTTCACACATTCGGTCCGCACCCCTTCCGTGGTCTTCGATACTGAGGGCGTGCAGGGCAAAAGCAGCTATATCTGGGCGTTCCTAGCCTCGATGCTGATGGCAACCTATGTGATGTACGGTTTTGATTCCGCCGCGGAATTATCCGAGGAGACTCGCGATCCGCGCCGCACCGCGCCCTCGGCAATCACCCGCTGCATGCTGGTCTCCGCGGTCGGCGGCGGCCTGGTGCTGCTCGGCGCGTTGATGGCAGCCCCCAGCCTCACCGACGGCAATCTTGCCAGTAGCGGCATTGCCTATGTTCTCACCAGCCAGGCCGGAAATGTGCTCGGCCGCATCATGCTCGCGATTGTCGCGGTTTCCATTTTCTCTGCCGCGCTTGCCATCACCGCATCGGCCGCGCGCGTCATGTTTTCCATGGCGCGCGATGGCCGCCTGCCATTTTCCAAGGCACTCTCAAAAGTCTCGCCACGCACCCATACGCCGCTGCTGCCGAGTTTCATGGTATGCGCTATCGCCATCGCGGTTTTGCTGCTTGCCCTTGGTTCCTCCAGCGTGTTTGGCGATATCGCCTCGGTTGCCGTGGTCATCGTCTATCTTGCCTATCTGCTGGTCACGATCCCGCTGCTCATCCAGCGCCTGCGCGGTAACCCGGATTATTCAGGCGCGGCCCCGCTGCCCGGTTATTTCACGCTTGGCAGATGGGGCCTGCCAATCAACATCATCGCGGTCGTCTTCGGCCTGTTTTTGTTGATCGATGTCGGCTGGCCGCGCGCCGAAATCTATAATGTCGGCAACGGGCCGTGGGAGATGACCTGGTTCGCGCCGCTGTTCATCGGCGTTGCCACCCTTATCGGCCTCATCGCCTACCCCATCATGCAAAAGCAAGCCGCCACCAAAGCTGTCGCGGCGGAGTAATCGCCAATGCAGGACCTGGATAAGCTCACCCCCGCGCAATACCGGGCGCGCTACGAGGCGTTGCAGGCCGCCGCCCGCGCCCGTGCCGCCGCACCGGCTGAAATCCCGCCAATCCCGCCCTTGTTGCCCGCCAACATCAAATTTTCCGATAGCATACCGCCAGGCTGCTACCTCGCACTGCGACTCAAGCGCTTTGATTTACTGCGCATCACCAACCCCGTCGGTACGCCAGGGGCGGCGCTGTTTTTATGGAACGCGGATGACGTCTCGGAGCGCTACAACGCCGGCGACACGGTCAAACTGCAATGGACCACCAACCTCACTACCGGCCGCGTGCTGTTTTCGGATATGGGCCGCGTACTCGCCTCCATCGTCGCCGATACCGGCGCGGGTCATGACAGTATCGTCGGCCCCAACACTCCGGCGCAAACCGCCTCCCGCAACGGCCGCGACAATCTCCGCCTCGCCGCCGCCAAATTCGGTTTGACACGCCAGGATGTCGGGCCCGCGATCAGCCTGTTTTCGAAAATCGCCACCGATACGCAAGGCCGCATCCGCTACCAGGGGGCGCCGCCAGCGAGCTCGCTCATCGAACTTCGCGCCGAGCAGAACCTGCTGGTTGCGCTCTCAAACACGCCCCATGCCCTCAGCCCAATTACCGAGGCGACCGGCCCGATCGACATCGCCATCACCCATGCGCAGCCCGCCCCAGATGACCTTTGCCGTGGCTTTACGCTGGAGGCCGTGCGTGGCTTCCAGAATACCGACGCGCTTTTTGCGTCGTGACGTTCATTTCCGATATCACCGTGCCGGCCAGGGTGCCCTATTCGGCCAAACTCAAAGCCGGCCAGACGATGCGCATTATCGACATGCAAGGCCAGCAGGCGGTGGATGCGCTGTTCTACAGCCTGAACGATTTCTCCGAGCGCTATTCGGCGCAGGACACACTGGCGGCGCAGGCCGCATCGGGCGGCAAATTCTATTTGGAAACGGGCTCCGCGCTGCTCTCCAACGAGGGCCGCAAGATGCTCACCATCACCGCGGATAGCTGCGGTTTTCACGATACCAATGCCGGCGCCTGCTCCTGCGAATCCAACACTGTGCGCTTTGGATTTGAGACCCGTTTCATGCACGCCTGCCGGGAAAATTTTCTGGTCGAGCTGGCCAAATACGGCCTGGGTAAGCGCGACCTCGTCTCCAACGTAAATTTTTTCATGAATGTACCGATCCGCCCGAACGGCGAATTGACCGTGGATGACGGTGTTTCCGAACCCGGCGGCTATGTCGAACTGCGTGCGGAGATAGACGTGCTAGTGTTGATCTCCAACTGTCCGCAGGTGAATAATCCGTGCAATGGGTTTACGCCGACGCCGATACGTATTATTGTTTCGGAAGAATAAGTAAGATGTTCTTTTTTGAAAAAAAGAACCAAAAAACTTTTGTTACTTTAGGCAACGGGCGGTCTCAACCGCGCGGCACAAAAGAATCAAAGTTTTTTTGTTACTTTTTTTTCAAAAAAAGTAGCGCTTTCTTCTAATGTTTACGAAGATTCTCATCGCCAATCGCGGCGAAATTCTGGTTCGCATCTGCCGGACGCTGAAAGCCATGAACATCAGCTCGGTGGCAGTGTTTTCAGATGCCGACCGGTTTTCCCCCGGCGTGCTGGCGGCGGACGAAGCCGTGCATATTGGTCCCGCCACCGCGGCGGAGAGCTATCTCAACATCGACGCCATTATTGCAGCCTGCGAGCAAACCGGCGCGCAGGCGGTGCATCCCGGTTACGGGTTTCTCTCGGAGCGCGTGGAATTCGCCGAACGCCTTGCGGCGGCCGGGATTGTGTTCATCGGCCCCGGGCCTGTGCATCTCAAAGATTTCGGTCTCAAGCACACTGCCCGGGCGCTTGCGCAGGCGGCTGGCGTGCCGATGCTGCCAGGATCGGGGCTTATCGACACCACAGAGGAAGCGCTGCGAGAGGCGGAGCGTATCACCTATCCCGTAATGCTGAAAAGCTCGGCCGGCGGCGGTGGCATCGGCATGGTGCTTTGCCACACGCAAGATGAGCTCGCCGATAAATTCGAGAGCATTGGCCGGATGGCCGCGAACAACTTCGGCAATGCGGCGTTGTTTCTGGAAAAATATGTCTCGGCAGCGCGGCATATCGAGGTGCAGATTTTTGGCGACGGCAAGGGCAATGTGGTCGCCCTTGGGACGCGCGATTGTTCCTTGCAACGGCGTAACCAGAAAGTGATCGAGGAATCTCCATCACCAAATATATCCGCGGAGACAGTGGCGCAGCTGCAATCCGCGGCGATAGCGCTGGCATCTTCCGTGGCCTACGAATCCGCCGGCACGGTAGAGTTTGTCTATGATGCCGAGGCGCAGAAATTCTATTTTCTTGAGGTTAACACGCGGCTGCAGGTTGAGCATGGCGTGACTGAATCCGTATTCAACGTTGATCTCGTCGAATGGATGATCGTGCAAGCCGCTGCCGAGTTTACGCTGCCTGCGCAGATAAGCCTTCTCGCGCAGGGGGCTGCGATCGAGGCGCGCATTTACGCGGAAATCCCGAGCGAGAATTTCCGGCCCGCCAGCGGCGTGATTACGAATTTCACGCCGCCACCCGGCTTGCGCATTGATAGCTGGGTGGAAACCGGAACCAATGTTTCGCCGTTTTATGACCCGATGATCGCCAAGTTCATCGCAACCGGCCCAACGCGCGAGGCCGCCATCGCAATGCTGCGCGCAGGGCTCCAGGCAACAGATATCAGCGGCATCGAGACCAATGCGGATTATTGCCATGAGATTCT
>JAMFRY010000279.1 GCA_026225015.1 Alphaproteobacteria bacterium | reverse complement strand
TGCGGCTTGGCGTCGATATGCACGCCGGCCGCGATCAACTTGCTGACCAGATTAGGGTCGTCCGGCGTGTAGGTCTCGAAGGCCTTGCCATCCTTGGTCGCGCCAGTCACGTCATGCCCAGAGATGGTGACATTCTGCACCTGGCCGCCATTCACGTCATCCAGGAAGCTCGAATAGGCCACCTGCGTCGCGTTGCTCGCGGTGTTCGAGGGCTGGAACACGTTGAAAAGCACCACCAAAAACAGTGCCACAACGACCCAGAGTGCGATATTTCGACCGAGATTATTCATCTAGCCTTGTCCAATTCCATAAATTCAACCGCCACGATCGGTGTGGCAACGCCACCGACTTGCATCCTCACAGCCGCCGAAAGCCGGCCGAAAATGCGCATCGGAAATTCACCTACAAGCTCACATGGGTATTCTGCACCTATTTGGCATCCACGCACAAATAAATTGCTCCTGGCCCGATACTGATCCTATCCCGGCGCCAGGAAAGGGAGTGAAGCGGCCGGTGCGGGGGGCGTGAAAAATACCTTGGTGAGGTGTGCTTTAATGCCGGATTGGCTCGGGGTCCGGGTGCAGGGCAATCCGGCCAGAACCGCTTCCGGCAGATTGCTGGCATTCCGAAACAATGGCGCATCGGCCCCGGCCGCGCCGCAAAGGCCGTTTTCTGAAGCTTCCAGGATGCAGAACCTGTTATCCCAGATCGACCCGAAGGCGGCGGGAATTGGGGTCGCGCAGGGTTGGGCCTCCCGCACCAGCAGCCAGCCTGTTCCGAGCCTGCCGGCCTTGAGCACCCTTACGCCGCCCAAAGTGGCGGGCTGTAATTTTTCGGCCAGTTTCTGCACCGCATCGCGCCTGGGCGCATATTGCGCGCCGGCAATCGTGCGCAGCAGGGCCGCAAGCGCCAAAGCGGGTGCGGAATCCGCCAGGATGACAGCGAATCCCTCCGGGCGAATGATGCAATGCCGGGCCAGAAATTCGGCCGCTTCAACCTCCAGCCGTTGCCGCGCCGCAGGGTTTCGCGGCACAGCGCTCGTCCCCGCCAGCCGCACGCGAACGCGTTCAAAGCGCCGATCCTGATTGGAGGGATCTTCCACCCAATGCATGTTTTCCAGGCGCAGAAATTCACGCAGGCGGCCGGGCGCCACCGTCAGCAATGGCCGTAAAACCACGGCGTCGTTTCTGGCGGTCCAGCCTGCGATACCTTCAAGCCCGCCATTGCCGCGCGCCGCCCGCATCGCCACGGTTTCAGATTGGTCCGCCGCGTGATGGCCAAGTAAAAGGTAAAGCGCGCCGGCTTTGCGCGTGGCTGTGCCGAGCGCCGCATGCCGGGCAAGACGCGCACGTTGCTGCAAATTGGGCTGCAAATTGGGCTGCAAATTGGCGCCGGCAAGCCCGCTTAGCGTGATCACCTGCGCGGCAATGCCGCGCGCCTCAAGCCGTTGCCGCGTAAGCTCTGCTTCAGTCGCCGAGGCGCCGCGCAAGCCGTGATCCACAATCAGCGCCAATACAGCGCCACCACGTTCGGCCACCCAGCTCTGCGCGAGGAGAGCGAGGGCTGTGCTGTCAGCCCCGCCGGAGACCCCCACGCCAAATAGCGCCCTTGCGCCGAATGGTCCGAACCGGGCCATGGCGGCGGCAAATTCCAAGGCAAGCGTGGTTTTTTCCGAAGAAAAACCGCTCAATCACATTTCGCCCGTTGCTCCGCTTCCTGAATGCGCGGGCCCATGCCGGGCGGCGGCGTCGGAAACTGGCTGTTCAGGGAAGAGAGCGTGTCGCAGGCCGCCGATTGTTGCTGAATATCGGTGAGCGAATTTGCCAGGCCGAGGAGCGATCCGGGCGCGTAGGTTCCGGAGCGGTTGCGGTTATAGGCGTCATCATAGGCGATGGCTGCGTCCTGCGGCTTGCGCTCCCCATAGAGCGCCTCGGCCAGAATAAACTGCGCCTTGTAGCCTTCCGGACTCGATCTGGCATTTTCCAGCACGGCGCGCGCCTTGGCTT
>JAMFRY010000278.1 GCA_026225015.1 Alphaproteobacteria bacterium | reverse complement strand
TCCGGGAACTGGCGGATGGAGATCGACCGGTTGGCGCTGGGGGAAAGATATCCGCGCGCCAAAATCGATGCGTTGTGGCCGGCAATTCCCGACATGTTGCCGGAAGACGCGGCAGTTGAATCGCCGTCTCTCGCCGGCGCGGGTGCGAAGGTTCTTGCCTGGATGCGGGTGTTTCCGGAACCGTTCACGCAGCCGGCGCAGGCTTCGAATGAATTTGCGGTCTCGGGCGCAAGGAGTGCAAGCGGCCACCCGCTGCTGGCCGGCGATCCGCATCTGGGTTTCGGGTATCCTAGCCTGTGGTATCTGGTGCGTATCGATACGCCGCAAAGCGTGTTGGCGGGCGCCACGGCTCCAGGCACGCCGTTTGTTATCATCGGCCATAACAGAAGCGTCGCCTGGACCTTCACCACCACCGGGGCCGATGTGCAGGATGTGTTTGTCGAACATCCCGCGCCGGACGGCAAAACCTATGCGGCGCCGGATGGGCAGAGGCCTTTTCAACATCGCTTTGAGCGCATTCACGTGGCGGGCCATGCCGATGTAGTGCTCGATGTTCTGATCACCCGGCATGGTCCGGTGATCGGATCGACGGCGGATGGGCGCGCGTTGCTGGCGGTCGAGATGGGGAATCTGGGGCCGGGGGATAGCGATGCCGATGGCCTGTTGCAGCTCAACCGCGCGCAATCGCTGGCAGATGTGCAAAAGGCGGCGGCGGAGATCACCAGCCCGGTGCAAAATCTGCTCACCGCCGATAACGATCACATTGGTTTTTTTTCCACCGGCAGGGTGCCGATTCGAAAAGCGGGCGATGGCGCCTGGCCCCAGGATGGCGCGGATGGCGCGCATGACTGGACCGGCTTTGTCAGCGGAGACCAACTGCCCCACAGCATTGACCCGCCCTCCGGCGAATTGGTAAATACCAATAACCCGACATGGGGACCGGATTTTCCGGTGTTTATGGGCCGCGATGTGTATGGCGACTGGCGCGCGCGGCGCATCCGCTTATTGCTTGCAGCACCGGATCAGACAACGGCCAGCTTCGGCAAAATCCAGTTGGACGTAACCAGCGTTTTCGCCCAGGCGATTCTGCCGCGGATGCTGGCGTTGAAACTGCCGCCCGGCGATCCGGCGCGGACAGCTTTGGCGTTGCTGCAAAACTGGCAGGGTGAAATGGCGATGGATGCGCCGCAACCACTGATCTTCAATGCCTGGACCCGCGAAATGGTGGCAGCGGCGTTGCGGCAGAACGGCTTCGATCCGGCCGAGGCGCCGGTGCTCGATGATAGTTTTCTGTATGCGCTGCTAGGCCCCGACGAATCCGGCGCCGCGCGGAACATGTGGTGCGGAGGCAATTGCAGCCCGCTATTGCGCGCCTCGCTGGATGCGGCGTTTGCTGCGTTGCAACTTCGTTACGGCAGCAACCCGGATTCATGGCGCTGGGGCACGGCGCATCGGGCGGTGTTTGCGCATCCTTTGTTGGGCAGCCTGCCCGTTATCGGGCGGTTCGGACGTTTCTCCTTGCCCGTACCCGGCGACGCCTCGACGGTGAATGTCGCGGCGCCCTCCCCCACGGAGGCGGAGCCGAATGGTTTCACGGCGGCGCATGGTCCGGAATTGCGGGCGGTATTCGACCTCTCCGATCTCGATCGCAGCCTGTTCGTGATTGCGCCCGGCCAATCGGGCAATCTGTTGAGTTCCCACGCATCCGACATGCTGCTGCGTTGGCGGGCGGGGCAATATGTGATGCTGGGCGCGACGCCGTTTGCTGCTTCCCGCTCGATCACCATGTCGCCCGCTGCGCAATCGCCATGACAGGCGTGATAGGGAGTATCTACCATACCAATATGTGAATAAATTGACGCATAGGTCGAAACTGAAGCGACAAAGAAAGTCGTGGTTCCCCCGCCTTCGCGGGGAATGACGTGGGGTGGCCGGTGGGTTCCTGTCAATGATGCTGGGTATTGGGTTAGAAGCGGTATGAAAGCCCGGCCTCGGCGCTGAAGCTTTGCGCTCCCGCGGCGCCGGCAAATTCCGTCGCCAGAGCGGCGTTGATGGAGAGATTTCCCGTCACGCGCACCGAAGCGCCGGCGGCGATTTTGGCGAATGTTTGCGTCCCCGTGCCAGCGACCGGCGTTGCCACCACGATCTCGGGCGTGGAGAGCTGCGAGGTGGTGAGGTCGCGGGCAGTGTTGAGGAATTCATGCACTGCCGTCAGATCGAGATAAGCGTTCACCGGGCCGGTCGCCCGTAGCTGCAGGCCGGCGCTGCCGAGGAGGGAATTGAGCGTCTGCCCGCCCACCACCTGCGAGAGCAGAAAATCCCCGGATTCCGTATAGCCGTTCTCGTGCAGGCCGGCATAGTCGAGCCCGACAACCGGACCCGCTTTGAGCGCGCCCAGCCGCAGTAGAAGATCGCCGACCCTGGCCGCCGCCGCCACATCCGCCCCGTTGGTGACGCCGCCGATGCCGTCGAACACGCCCGGACGGCGGATGGTGTAGTCGCTCCGCCCCAAAGCGGCGATGAAATCGGCAAAATAGCCGGCGTTGGACCAGGACGCGTATGCCGCTAGTTGTTCCGAATTTAGCCGAATTGTGCCGAAGGCCTGATCCAAAGCGGCTTGCGGGGTGGAATAATTGAACGCCAGACCCAGCGTCAGCGAAGGGTTGATCCGGTCTTCCACGCCTAGGGTCAGGCCCGGCGCGGAATAATGCATGCCGAGCGCAAAATCCTGGTCATCCTGCTTGCCGGCGCGTTCGGTGCCTTGCAGATAGACCGAAAGCGGCGAACCGCTATTGCCCGTGAAGCGCTCATCGTCCAGCCGCTCGAATACGGAAGCGGAAAAGGCGCGCGTGCCCGCCAGCGCCAATTCGCTCTGCGCCGCCAGGGTTGCGGGCGCGTCGATCTGGTTGGCCTCGAAGCGGGAAACCCAGGCGAAGCCCAAGGTTGTGAAATGCAGCCCGTCATAGGTCATGGTCTGGTCCTGCACTGCCACCGGCGCGGCCAGGCAGGCGGGTGAGGCAATACAGGCGGTCGCGGTGGTGGTGAAGCCGAATTTGGAGGGATCGGCGATCATGTCCTGTTCCAGACCGGGCATATCGAAGAAAAAAATCCGGGTCGGCGAATAGTTATATTGCGCAAAGGCCTGTTCCTCCGCCGGAAACAACTGGAGGTAGAAGGCATGCGCCTCGGCCGGGGTAATGAAGGATAGAAGTCCGCCGGGGGCGACCGCAGGCAGCAGGCTGACATCATCCCCCGCGAGAATGGCGATGGTCCGTGCGCCCGCCCCGGCGAGCAAGCTGACATCGATTTTTTCTGCTTCCAACGCGCCATTCGCCGCACCCGACACGCCCTCCGTCGAAATATTCAAGATGTCGTTTCCGCCCACCGTGGTGATATCGACCAGGTCAGTCGGGCTAAAATGGCCGCCGGCGGCGATAAAATCCTCGATCTGTGCCTGTATGCCGGTGGTGGCTTCAAGTGCGGGCACCGGATAGACATTCGCCACCCCGCTCTTTGCACCGCCGACGGCATAATTGGCGACTGCGTTGGTGGGCAGTTCGTAATGAAATTCCATGGCGTCACCCATCGAGAGCGCGTTGCCGTAACGATGGGTGCTCGCGTTGTACAAGGAAAACCCGGCAGCAACGGCATTCCCCCAATCGGCATAGCTGTTGCCGAAGATCGTCAGGCGGGTGAACTGGCCGGTGGTCTGCTGGCCGTAAATCCCGTGCAGCGCCGGGTTTTCCGACAGATACGTATAGACATCCGGGACCGGGGTAATGGCGACCGGGGTGTAGGCTTGCGCGGCGGATTGGTTTCCAAGCACCATGCAGCCCGCCATGGTGATTCCCAGCAACATGAATTTCGCCATATCCGGCATACCCTTGGCAGACATTGTTCCCCCCGATTGTTTATTTATCCGTGCCGGTCATTACGGTAGAAGCTTCACGTGCGTTGGCAAATAGCGTGATCCTGGTCATCGGGTTTGCTTGGCCTTGATCGACCTGGGCATTTATATGGCTGTTCACGTCATGATAAATATGTCATTATGTAATGCAACTTTGAGCATCACATTTAAACCGGGCCGCTATCATGAACCTCCAAATTCGAGATCCCCGCGCTCGCGAGCTTGCAAGGCGAATTGCGCAGCGCCGTCATGTTTCCATGACCGAGGCAGTCGTCGAAGCCCTTGAGGCGGAATACCGGCGTGTTTCCGCTCAGGCGTCTCTTGCGGAACGGCTGGATGCTATAGCGGATGAACTTGGCGCGCTCGCCAAGCCGGGCGGCCGGGACATGACAAAGGACGAGGTCGATGCGTTGTGGGGTCATCCGTAATGTTCATCGACACATCGGTGATTGTCTCGATCCTTTCCAAGGAGCCCGATGCGACCGAATTTGCGAACAAGATCGAGGCGGCAGAGTGCTGCACATCGGCGTTGGTTATCCTGGAATCCGCCATGCGGCTTTCGACAAAGCTGAGGATTGATCCTGTGGCGGTGGAACAACGGATTCAGACCCTGCTGGACGAGGCGAGAATCACGCTGGCGCCGATGGATGCGAAAACAGCGAGTCTGGCGGTGAAAGCTTTTGCCGATTATGGAAAAGGCAGGGGCCACCCTGCCCAGCTCAACCTGGCGGATTGTCTTTCTTATGCTTGCGCCAAGGCGCAAAACATCCCGCTTCTCTACAAGGGGAAAGACTTCTCACATACAGATTTGGGATGAGTCCCCGCCGCTCAGCGCACCTATTCCCGAAGGCAAATGCTGGTGGTGGTGGTGGTGGTGCAAAAATCAAAAATTATGCACCAACTTAGATCAATC
>JAMFRY010000031.1 GCA_026225015.1 Alphaproteobacteria bacterium | reverse complement strand
GCATCTACGCCAAATCACGAGTGCGCTGCAAATGGTTTCGACTGCGGCCACCGTCAACATTGGCGGTGCCGATTTCATGTCGACCTCGCCGATGGGCGCAAACAAGCCCATCGAAGACATCGAGGCACACCTGCAGGGCAAGACGAAGGCGGCTTTTGATGAGCTTGTCTGGTGGGCACGTGCGACGATGGCAGCGAAGTCCGCTGAAGCTTCATCGCGGCGCGACCCGAACGAGCAGGCGGCGTAGCGCTGGCCATCTGCGGCCATCGGGTCGGGGGTAGGCGGTGTGGATCAGCCATGCATCGCCCCCTCGCACACAGCGCGCTCGTCGCATGCCTAACCGGAAAGAAGGTTTCTATGTACGACCAATCCAAGCTATCCGAGTTGATCCAATTCGCACACGTAGATACGGGCTCCACCGTGATCGACGTTTACCCAGGCGACGGCGATTGGACACGCCTCTTCTCCGACGTCGTGGGACCCGAAGGGCGGGTCTACAGCTTCGTGCCGACCGAAATCGCCGCTGTAATGGAAGATCAGCTCGGCCGCATGCAGATGCTCGCGAAGGAGCCGGGCCGAGAAAACGTCGAAGCCGTCTCGGCGGACCTGGTCTTAATGCAGGAGGTTACGCAACCCGCGGAAGTCCTTTGGCTGCACCTGTTCTACCACGATCTCCACACGAAGCTGATGCAAGCTAAGGGCGCGACCGCGGCCGACTTCAATAGGGCCGTCTACGAGCGGCTGAAATCTGGCGGGCGCTACGTTATCGTCGACCACGCCGCCGCCGCCGGGGCGGGCACGAGCGACACCCACTCGCTGCATCGGATCGACCCAGTGTCCGTCCGCGAGGAGGTGGAGGCGGCCGGCTTTGTACTGGACGCTGAAAGCACCGTGCTCATGAACAAGGACGATCCACATACGAGCAAGGTGTTCGATCCCTCGATCAAGGGCGAGACCGATCGCTTCGCCTATCGGTTCGTGAAGCCCTAACGGGTCACTGACGGGCTCACGAGGAAATGTGCATCGCGCGGGCACCGAGCGAACGGCAGGTTTCCGGCCTCGCACGCTCCGGACCTGCCAGTCCGCTTTCGGCCCGGTCCCGCCAAAACTGCGTCTATTCAGCAAACGAAGCATCCGAGGGTCTTGGAGCTATGCCGGCGTTTACCTTCTTGTATCTGCGGGCGGGTAGAATTTCAGGATGATCAGCATCAGCGCCATTGCGGGCAATGCCGCGAAGGTGGTGATGATGAAGAAGGGTATGAAACCGGTGGCTGCGGCAATAAATCCGGAAAGCCCGCCAATGGTCCGCAAGGCGAGCGGCGCCAATGAGGAAAGCAAGGCATATTGGGTCGCGGTGAAAGCAATGTTGCATAGCCCGGAGAGATAGGTGAGGAACGCCGCATCGGCGAAACCTTCGGCAAAGGATTCCAGTGCCGAAGTTGCAATCAGCATATGCGGCTGATGCGAAAACAGGCCGAGCGCCGGATACATGAGCAGCGCTGCGGTTTGAAAAAACCCGGTGAGTAGCAACGCCCTTCCCACCCCGATGCGCGCCACCAGCCACCCGCCCAAGGCCGCGCCCACCAGCGTCATCGCAAGGGAGATCGGCCCATTGGCGACGGCGATCACCGCCCGGTTGAAACCCAGATAGGTGTAATACGGCGCCACCATCACCCCCGCCAGCGCTTCGCCCAGGCGGAACAGAATAATGAACGCGATGATAACCAACGCCCCGCGGCGCGACAGAAACTCCTGCAGCGGCGCGCGAACCGCATCGGCAAAGCGCGCCGCAAATCCGAGGGGAGTTTCATGCGCTGACCTGCCTGGCTCCGGCGCCAGCAAGGTGGCCAACGGACCCAGCAGCGCCAGAACCGCCATTGCCAAAATAGCCCGATCCCAGCCGATGCTGCTCGACCAGGCAATCACCCCGGCCCCGGAAATCAGCAGAGCGCCGCGATAGCCCCAGACATAGCCCGCCAGCGCCGCGCCCTGCAGCCGTGGCGCAAAGGTCTCGATCCGCCAGGCATCGATCAGGATATCCTGGCTCGCCGAGATGAAAGCCAGGCAGGCGCCGATGGTCAGGGTCGGCCCGACGCCGGAGCCAGGATCGGAGAGCGCCAAAGCCGCGATAGCCAATGCAAGCAAGGCCTGCACCAGTAGCAGCCAGCCCCGCCTCCGGCCGAATCTGCGCAGCCCAACCGGTGGCGCCAGCTCGTCAAACACCGGCGCCCATAGAAATTTCAGCGAATAGGCCAAGCCGATATTGGCGGTAAGCCCGATCACCCCGAGACCGAGATGTTCGCTCGTCAGCCACATGCGCAGTGTGAAACCGGAGAGCGCCAGTGGCAGGCCGGAGGAGAATCCCAGAACTGTCATCAGGCCAAGCAGTTTCGGGGAGATTTTTGGGGCCGGTTCCATGCGAGCGTATTCTGCCAGGGCGGCACGTCGCCGCGTCAAGCCGGGTTGGCTCCGCCGGATTGCTTATTCCGTCTCCGGATGGAAAAACGCTTCATGGCGAAAACCAAGGGCCTTTCCAAAGCCGATCTACAGCTCTGGACCACCTACACCCACAGCCTGCAACCGCTGCCGGGCAGAGAGCGGTTGGCGGTAGAGCCGGAACCCGCCATGCCGGCCGCACCACAGGCTGATCTGCCCATCGCAACGCCAAAACCCCGCGCGTATTTAAGTCCGGTCGGGGTTAACCTGCCGCCGCCGGGGCTGGACCGCGCTTCCTGGAAGAAATTCCGCGCCGGCGCCCGCCCGGCCCGCACGCTGGATTTGCACGGCATGACCGCGACACGGGCGCATCAGGCGGTGTTGCAGTTCGTGGTGCTGGCGCATTCCGAGCAAATGCGCGTTGTGGAGATCATCACCGGAAAAGGCGACGTGCTGCTCCGCGAATTGCCGCATTGGCTAAATGCGCCACAACTGCGCCCGCTGATCCTGGCGCTTGCCCATCCGCATGAAGCCAATACCGGCTCGCTTCGCATTCTGATCCGCCGCCAGCGCGGTGCATCACCATGACTCCGTTCGGCGCCAGATTGCGGGAATTGCGAGCCGCGCGCGGCATTCTGCTGCGCGACATGGCGGCGGCGATGGCAGTTTCGGCCGCCTATTTGTCCGCTTTGGAGCATGGCCGCCGCGGCGCCCCTTCCGCCGGGCTGATCCATCAGGTTTGCGACTATTTCGGCCTGATCTGGGACGACGCCGATGAGTTGAAGCATCTGGCCAAACTCTCCCGCCCGCGCCTGAAGCTGAACGCCGCCGGGCTGACGCCGGAACAGACAGCGCTCGGCAACCGGCTCGCCCGGCAATTGCGCCATCTTGACCCGCCGACCGTCGCCGCCATCCACCGGCTACTGGACGAGATTGAACCGCCTGCTTCTACTCCGCCAGCACGCCCGCCTGCCGCAGATAACCCAGCAAAGCGAGCAAGGGCAGGCCGAGGATTGTGAAGAAATCGCCCTCGATCTGGCTGAACAACTGGCTGCCCAGCCCCTCCAGCCGGTAGGCGCCGACCGAGCTGCAGATTTCCTCTCCCTCGGCCGCGAGATACTCCGCCACAAAACTAGGCGAGAGCTTGCGCATGACCAGCTTCGGCGCCGCCGAAAACTGCCACACTCTGCTGCCGCCCCGGCACACGCAACAAGCCGTCTCCAATACGTGAACCCGGTTGCTGAGCCGCTCCAAATGGCGGGCCGCCTCGCCGAGATTGGCGGGTTTGTCGAACCATTCGGCGCCACAGACCAATAGCTGGTCGGAGCCGATCACCAAGGCGCCTGGGAATCTTCGGGAAATCCGTTCCGCCTTCAGCCCGGCCAGCGCCTGCGCCGTCTCGGCGGCCGTCCTGCCCTCGGCCTGCGCGGATTCCTTCATCGCGGCCTCGTCCACATGAGCCGGCATGGCTTCGAAGCTGAGCCCGGCCTGCCGCAACATCGCCTGCCGGGTGGAAGATGCGGTGGCCAGGATCAGCGGAATATCGGGATTCTGCGGCATTTTGTTCCGGGAAATCTGTTGGGGACTTTGATGGGGTTTTGCAGTACCTATATCTCAGGATGGGGCCGCGGAACGACTGCCCTACGGAAAGATTGCCGCGGCAGCAAGCAGCTTGTCCCCTCGCATAAAGCCAAACGCAAAAAAAAGGAAAATGCCGTGCATATCCGTACACCCTGGGAATGGCTGTTTGGGCAGACCACGGCGCTTAACGTCGTTGGCTCCGCGCCTGAAGCGCAATATTGGCAAGCTGCAAAAACCCTCGGCGCGCCAACGGTGCGCAAAATCTCGCCGGCTGATCTGAACATTGCGTTGCGCCAGGGGCTGCAGGATTTTGCCGTGGCACGGACCGATGTGGCCGCGCTATGCCTCATCTACCCCGTTATCGGCGTGGTACTGGCGATCGTGACGGCGCGCGGCGGGCTGCTGCCGCTGCTATTCCCGATCGCTTCGGGTTTTACCTTGGTGGGACCCTTTGCGGCGATCGGCCTGTATGAAATCAGCCGGCGGCGAGAGGCCTATGGAAACGCCAACTGGTTTTCCGCGTTCAGCGTGATCCGTTCGCCGGCCATCGGCCGCATCGCGCTGCTGGGTGCGGTGCTGATCGCTCTGTTCGTGCTCTGGCTGGCGGTGGCCATGGCTATTTATGATACTACCTTGGGGCCGCTGCCGCCGGCTTCGGTCGGCGCTTTCATCACCGCTCTGTTCACCACGCCTTCCGGCTGGGCGATGATTGGCCTTGGTTTCGCGGTTGGCGCGGTGTTCGCGGTGATCGTGCTGGCGATCAGTGTCGTGACCTTCCCCTTGCTGCTGGACCGGCCGGTTAGTCTACAAACAGCCATCGTCACTTCGGTTTATGCGCTGCGCCGCAATCCCGTAACCTTGCTGCTCTGGGGGGTGATCGTTGCCGCCGGGTTGGTCCTGGGCTCGCTGCCGTGCTTTCTTGGCCTCATCGTGGTGCTGCCGATCCTGGGCCATGCCACCTGGCATTTGTATCGCCGCGTTGTCCGGCGGAACTGAGGCCCGCTGCTTGCCTTAGGCAGCGCGCGGGATAAGGTAGCGCCATGCGACGGCGCAATGAGCATTGTTCAACGAGCAATATGGCTATCCTTGCGCTGGTCTGCTGTAGCCGGTACTTGGCCGATGCCGGAAAAGCAGCCGCAATCATCCAGCAGCAACCATCAAGCCGGGGGAGCGTGTCATAGTCAGAAAAGTCGCCATCATTACGGGCGCGGGTTCCGGCATTGGTCTTGCCACCGCAAGGCAGTTGGCGGCTGAGAACGTCGCCATCGTTGCCCTGGGGCGGCGGATCGAACCGCTGGAAGCGTTGCGCGATGAGCTGAAGGAGAAGGTACCGGTGGCCGTGGTCGCCGCCGATATTACCGCCGATGACGCGCCCGCCCTGGCGGTGCAGGCGGCAATTTCCGAATTCGGCCGGCTGGATTACCTGGTCAATAATGCCGGAATCGGCAAACCATTCCCGGTGCATGAAACCACCGATGAGAGTCTCGACCTGTTCCTGAACGTGCTGCTGCGCGCGCCGTTCCGCTTCTGCCGGGAGGCGCTGGCGGCAATGACCGATGGCGGCGCCATCGTCAGCGTCGCCTCGACCTTCGCCCTCATTGGCGGCCTGCGTGGTGGCGCGTATTCGGCGGCAAAGGCCGGCATTATAGGCCTGACCCAGCACATGGCGGCGCAATATGGCCCGCGCGGTATCCGCGCCAATGTGGTCGCGCCCGGCGTGCTGGAAACGCCGATGACCGAATATGCGTGGCAGGCCCCACGCTTCAAGCGGATGAATTTCGACATGACCCCGCTGAACCGCACCGGCACCGCCGAGGACGGCGCGGAGGCCATCTGTTTTCTGCTCTCCGACCGCGCCCGCTTCATCACCGGCCAGGTGATCGCCGTCGATGGCGGCTGGAGTTCCACGAAATTTCTGTCCGAGGAAGCGGCGACGGCTGTGCCACTGGAGAGTAAGGCCTGATGGCCGATAACGTCTACTACAACAGGCGTGAAATCCTCGGCTGGTCGATCCGGTGGGACGAGGCGCGCGCACAGGAAGCCCGGAGCAGCGGGCTCTGGACGGATGAGACCATCGGCGATCTCGCATTGCGCACCTTGGCGGAGAAGCCGGAGAAGATCATCGTTATCGACGAGCGCCGCAGCCTGACGGTGCGCGAACTGGTCGTGCAAGCGCAGGCTCTGGCGCGGCTTTTCGTGGCCAGGGGGCTGCAGCCCGGCCAGGTTATTTCCATCATGCTGCCGAACTGGCACGAGGCGACGGTGATCTATCTTGCCGCGACCTTCGCCGGGCTGGTCGCCAATCTCATCCTGCCCAATTACCGCAACAGCGAGGTTGCCTTCACGCTGGAAGATTGCGGCAGCCGGATGATTTTCATCCCCGAAATATTCCGAAAATTCGACTATGTCGGGATGATGCAGGCGGTGAATGCCGAGTTGCGCAAGCCGGTAGAAATTGTGGTGCTGCGCGGCGATGCAGGAGGTGCGATCGCCTATGACGCACTGCTTGCTTCCGCCCCCGCCGATGCGAAGCTGCCGGTGGTCGATCCCGACAGCGTTAAAATGGTGATGTATACCTCCGGCACCTCCGGCCGCGCCAAGGGGGTGCTGCATAGCCATAACTCGATCGCCTCCGCGGTGAAGCAGATTCGCGAGTACTGGTATGTGGAGCCCGGCGATTGTTATTTCGTGCCGTCGCCGATCAGCCATATTGGCGGCTCGATCTATGCCTTCGAGCTGCCTTTCATCGCCGATACGCAAGTGATCCTGCAGGAATCCTGGGACGCGGATGCGGCGGTGGCGATTTTTGATGCCCGCCGGGTCACCCACATGGCGGGCGCCACGCCGTTTCTGCAGGCGTTACTCGCGGCGGCGCAAAATTCGGGTAGCAGACTGCCTTCGTTGAAAGTGTTCATCTGCGGCGGCGCTTCGGTTCCGCCCTCTTTGGTGCGCGAGGCGACCGAAGCGCTGGAGAATTGCATCGTCTCGCGTGTGTTCGGTTGCACGGAAGTGCCGATGATTACCGTGGGCGCGATGATTCCGGGCGATGTTATTCATGCCGCCGAGACCGACGGCCGCGCCGGTTTTTGCGCGGTCAAGCTGGTGGATGCGGCGCAGGACATCAGCGCCACCGAGGGCGAGGTTTGCGCCAAGGGGCCGCAAATGCTGCTCGGCTATCTGCGCCGCGAGGATGAGTTGAACGCCTTCGACGCAGACGGCTATTTCCATTCCGGCGACCTGGCGCATTGGGTGGATGGCGACAATCTGGTCATCACCGGCCGCGCCAAGGACCTGATCATCCGCAATGGTGAGAACATCTCGCCGAAGGAAGTCGAAGATATTCTGGTCCTGCATCCCGCCATTGCCGAGATTTCCGTCGTCGGACTACCGGATGCCCGCACCGGCGAGCAGGCCTGCGCGGTGATCGTGCCCAAGCCCGGGCAGGCCCCGAATCTCGGCGATCTGAAAACCTTCCTGGATGCCCGCAACGTCGCCAGGTTCAAATTTCCGGAACGGGTCGAATTGCGGGATTCGCTGCCGCGCAATGCCGCCGGTAAGGTGCTGAAGAACAAACTGCGTGAAGCGCTGTTGGGCGGGGCCATCGGCCCCGCCCAACGTCTTGAATGACGATGATGTTGGTGGAGCAGAAATAGATGGAGTTTGGCTGGGACGAGCGGCAGAGCAAACACCGGGTGCGCGTTCGCGATGTGCTGGCCAGGGAATTGCCGCCGGATTGGGACGATATCGCGGTGCATGGTCCTGGCTCCGACGCGCAGACCGAATTCTCCAAAGGCTTCTGCCGGAAACTGGCGGAAGAGAGATTACTCATCTCGCATTGGCCGAAGGCATGGGGCGGGGATGACGTAACGGTGTGGGACCAGTTCATCCAGGGCGAAGAGCTTTGGGCCGCCGGCGAGCCGCGCGGGCCGCAATATATGAACGTCAACTGGATCGGCCCGGTGCTGCTGAAATACGGCAACGCAGCGCAGAAAGCGGAGTATTTACCTCAGATCGCCGCGGGCTCGGTGATCTGGTGCCAGGGGTTTTCCGAGCCCTCCGCGGGCTCCGATCTGGCATCCTTGCGTACCAAGGCGGAAAAGGTCGAGGGCGGCTATCTCGTCAACGGAGCAAAAATCTGGACTTCTTACGCCAGGCTAGCGACGCATTGCTTTCTGCTGGCCCGCACCGCCTCCACCGGCAAAGCGGCGATCGTGATTTTACTCCTGGACATGAAAAGCCCCGGCGTGCAGGTGAAGCAGATTCCGGCGCTGATCGGCGAAGGCGATATTCATGAGGTGTTTTTCACCGATGTGTTCGTGCCGGAGCAGAATCGCCTGGGCGAGGAAGGCCAGGCCTGGGAGATCATCACTTACGCGCTGCAGAATGAACGCATCGGCATCCCGCGCTATGCCTTCTCTCGCCGGATTCTGGACCGCGCGGCGGAGAAGCTGAAAGAAGATGGCCGCTTTGAAAATCCGATCATCCGAGACCGTTTGGGCCGCGCTGTGGCCTTGTGCGAGGCGGCGCGGATGATGGTCTATCGTGTGGTGGACCAGCGCGCCAAACAGGCGCCGCCCGATGCCTATGGCAATCTGGCCCGCTGGGCGATCATCAAAGCCGATCACGCGGTGAGCGATTTCATGACCGAATACATGCCGGAGGGATTATTGGGCGAAGACCAGATGCAGATCGCGCACCACCAGCGCGCCATCGCGGCGGGCATCGCCTCGGGGGCCGCGGAGATTCAACTCAACCTCGCCGCCCGCCGTTATCTCGATCTTCCCGGTGAGCCGCGTCCGGCCGAGCCGCGCCCCGAGGGACGCCGATGAATTATGACCTCTCCGAAGACCAGACCGGGATTCTCGGCGGCCTGGAACAGCTCATCGCCTCACTCAATATCGAGGTGCCGAAGGACGCTGCTTTCTCCGCCTATTCGCAACGGCTCGATGACGAGCTGACCGAAGGCGGGTTTTTCTCCGTCACCGAAAAGGAAGGGTTTTCGCTCCTGGACGGCGCGCTGGTAGTGGAAGCCCTGGCGCAGCTGCCGGTTTCGGTAGAAGCGGCGGCGACCATTCTGATCGCGCCCTTGGTGCTGGAAGACGCGCCCCATCCGGTCGCCATCGTTACTGGTTCGGCCACCGCGCCGGCGCGGTTTCTGCCGAAGGCGAAGGTGCTGCTGGTGGATACCGGGGCGGATTTGCTGCGCTATGATGTTCCCGAGGGCGCGGTGGAAGACGTGGAAACACTGTTCGCCTATCCCTATGGCAGGCTTAAATCTTCGCACGGAATAACACCCGTCTCGCTCGGGGCCGACCAACTTACAGGCTTTCGCCGCCGCTGGCGCATCGCCATTGCCGTGGAGGCCGCTGGGCTGATGCAGTCGGCGCTGAACCAGGTTCTGGAGCATGTCAAAACCCGGCAGCAATTCGGTCGGCCGATCGGGTCCTTCCAGGCCGTGCAACATCGGCTGGTCATTGCGGCCGAGGTCGGGCAGTCCACCAAATGGTTGGCTTTCCGCGCCGCCTGGTCGGATAGCGAGGCCGACGCCGCCATCGCCGCCACCTATGCGCAGGACGGTATTCCCAGATTCGCCAATGATCTGCACCAGTTCTGCGGCGCCATGGGCCTCACGCTGGAATTCCCGCTGCATCACTTCACCTATCGCTTGCGCGCGCTTTTGGGTGAGCTCGGCGGCAGCAGCGCCCAGGCATTGGCGGTGGCCGATTCCGTTTACGCAAAGAAGGCTGGGGCATGAGCGACTCTCTGGAGGCTTTCCGACTGCGCGCCCGTGAATGGCTGGTCGCTAACAAGCCGGAAGAACCAGCCCCGCATTCCGGGCCGCAAGCGCGTGCTTTCGTGCTGAACTGGCAGAAGCGGCAATATGAGGGCGGCTGGGCCGGGCTTACCTGGCCGATAGAAGCCGGGGGCAAGGATGCTTCGGTGCTGCAGCAGATCGTCTGGTTCGAGGAATATGCGCGCGCCAAGGCGCCCAGCACGTTGAGCCCGAGTTTCGTCGGCCTGAACCATGCCGGCCCGACGCTGATCCTCTGCGGCAGCGAAGACCAGAAAGCCTTTCATTTGCCTAAGATATTGAAGGGCGAGGCGATCTGGTGCCAGGGGTTTTCAGAGCCCAATTCCGGCTCCGACCTAGCCAGCCTGCGCACCAAGGGCGCGGTTGACGGCGATTTTCTGGTCGTGAACGGCCAGAAAATCTGGTCGAGCTGGGCCGATATCGGCGATTTTCAGGAATTGCTGATCCGCACCGACCCCAACTCCACCCGCCATCACGGCCTGAGCTGGGTGATCTGCCACATGGATACGCCCGGCATTACCGTGCGGCCCATCAAGACCATGGCCGGCCCGACGAAGTTCGCCGAGGTGTTCTACGACGACGTGCGTATTCCATTGAGCAACGTGGTCGGCGGCCTCAATAATGGCTGGAAGACCGCGATGTCCACGCTTGGCTTCGAACGCGGCACCGCGGCGCTGGCCTTGCAAATATCGCTTGGGCTCCGGGTGGAGGAGTTGATTGCCGCCTGCGACGATCCGGTTCTGCTGGCCACCCTGACGGATTTGCGCGCCGATACCGCCGCCTTGCGCGCCATGAGCTACCAATCGGCTTTGCGCGCGGAAGCCGGCACGCTCGGCTCCGAAGCCTCGACGATACGGCTGTATTTCGCCGAACTCACCCAGCGCGTGAACCGCGCCGCCATCGCCTTGTATGGGATCGCGACGCCCGAGGTGCTGGCGGAGAATGGCCTCGGTTATGAGTATTTCGAGGGCTATTCCGAGACCATCGCCGGCGGCACCGCCGAAATTCAGCGCAACATTATTGCCGAGCGCGTGCTCGGCCTGCCAAGGGGTGCGCGATGAGCCTGTTTCTGGCGACCGCCGACCAGCTCGAACTGGTCGATAGTTTTACCCGTCCGCTCGAGGAATTGTTCCCCGTGGCGCGGCTGCACAAGGATATTGCGGCCGATGCGGGCAGATGGGGCGCCGCCGCGGAATTCGGCTGGTTTGGCATTACGCTTTCCGAGGAGCTCGGCGGTGTTGCCCTGACGCCGGTTGAAGAGGCGCTGCTATTTGCGCAATTCGGCGCGCATCTTGCCACGCCTGGGTTCATGGCCGCCGCCATTGGCGCGAAAACCGCCGCGCTCGCCGGCAATGATGCGCTAGCCGGCAGGATCGTCTCGGGTGAAGCGCCGATCGCCATGGCGAGTCCCACCGGGGCTGACGAATTTCTGTTGGTTGAGGCCGCCAATGCCGGACTGCTGCTCGCCGTAACCCCGGAAGGTGCCAAAATCTTCGAAGCGGGCTCCCTGCTTGACCGGCGGACCCTCGATGGCGCGCAATGGAGCATCCTGCTCGAATCCGCCCGCTTTCCCGGCAATCCCATCGCGCAAAGCAGCGATCCCAGCCTTGCCTTGCAGGCCAGCCTGCTGATTGCCGCCCAGCTCACCGGCATCGCCACGGCGACACTCAACATGGCGGTTTCCTACAGCCTGATCCGCCAGCAATTCGGCGTGCCCATCGGCTCCTTCCAGGCGATCAAACATTATTGCGCCGACATGGCCATGCAGGTGCAGGCCGCGAAAGACACGATTTCCTTCGCCGCCGTCGCGATGGCACAGGGTCGGGAAGATCACCGCTTTCTGATCGCGGCAGCACTCAACGTCGCCATCCGCGCCGCTCTGTTCAACGCCGCGAAGAATATCCAGATTCATGGCGGCATGGGCTTCTCCGCCGAGTGCGACGCGCATTTGTTCGTCAAGCGCGCCCATGTGCTGGAGACCCTCGCCGGCGGGTTGAAGACCAGCAGGGCCAGGCTGCGGGAAGAGGCTTCGATTTTCTAGAGGGCGTGCGCGTTTGGTGATGGGCTTCGCATGCGGCTCTGCCCATCCTACTTTCATGGCCCAATGACGCAACATTTCCTGAATATCGACAGAGGCGGCTGTAGACCCTGGCCCGCGGGACGGCAATACTCGATAAAGTAGATAGGGAAAACGCGATGAACACGCAGGCAAGCACCATTTACGTGGCAGGGTGGAACGAACTTGTTGACAGCTTGCGCGATTTGCCGGCGCGGATGCTGGCGAAATTGCCGGAATCGTCCCGTAGCGACCCGCAGGTTCAGCAGGAGATCGTCCGGCTGGCGCTCTCGGCGGTGGCTTCGCAGACCATCGATGCGCTGGCAGCGGATGGCGACCATCCGACCTTCACGCCCTCGATCAACAATTTCCTCACTATCGGCCAGCCCAACGCCGATACCAGCTATCGCGGTGCGCAGATTGCGGCCGGCGGCGTGTATCGCCTGCGCGGCCGCAAAGGCTCGCTGAAAATGGTGCGCATCGCGCAATCCGGTCCGGCCAGGCCCGCCGCCAATGGCGAGCCCGCTCTGGGTCCGCAGCGCATCGACCATGACCTGAACGCGCTGCAAACCGACGCGGAGGGTTATTATGATGTCATTCTGAGCGTCGAGCGGCCGGCGGGCTACATCGGCGATTGGTGGCCGTTGCTGCCCACCAGCAACCGGCTGCTGGTGCGGCTGGTAAGTTCCGACTGGGAAAAAGAAATCTCCCCCACGCTCTCCATCGAGCG
>JAMFRY010000277.1 GCA_026225015.1 Alphaproteobacteria bacterium | reverse complement strand
CGATATGGATGTTATTGGTCTGCAGCACGCCGCCCAGATCGGACTTGTTGGACTCGCCCTTCCGCAGGCGTTTGATCGTGGTTTCCTTGTTGCCGAAGGCGGTCAGGAATGCGTAGGGGAATTCCGCTGGATCAAAGGGCGCTTCCGCAAGCGTCGAAATGGCCTCTTCGATTTCGACCGCATTCATCGTCCGCTCCAGGCCCTATTCGCGTCAAACTGCTTCCGGGACATCCGGAGACTCGTATCTGTATTACCTTATACCGTGCGGCGTACCCATTGCTGAAGCCGCTTCGACCAAAGCTGCATCGTATGTCGCCAAGCGCAAATTCCGCCTGAGTGAGAGTTCCAAATACGCGGCATCGTAAAGGGTTAAGCCAAACCTGTCCGCCAAGCCGAGCATTGCTGTCCAGGCCATCGGGTCCGTTTCCAAATCGGTGCGGATATTTAGTAACGCCAGATCCGCCAGGGCTTGATCTCGAAAGGCTTGTGTTATCCGCTTGCGCCTTACGGCGGCGGAAAGCGAATTGGCAACCTCCAGCCGCCAGAGTGAGGGAACCCAGGCGCCGTCGGTGACGATTATTTCCAAAATCTGTTCAGCCTCCGGCGTTGTTTCGTCCGGCAAGATAAAAGCCAGAGTCGCCGAGCAATCCAGAACCAGGCTCAACGCCGGCCTTCATCCCGGAACGTTTTCCACTCTGCCCAATCGAAAGGCCCCAGCCCCTCCCTTTGGGCATTTTCGCGAATGCGCGCGGCCGCCGCGGCGGCATCCTGCTTTCTGAATGCCCCGTCCGGCGGAACCAACCGGGCAACCGGCTTGCCGTGGCGTGTGATGACAATATCCTCGCCCTGCTCAACCAAATCCAGCAGCGCACTAAGCTGATTTTTGGCCTCGAATGTACCGATTTCCATCATTTTGATAGAATAGTTGAAATTCTAGCCAGGGTCTAGCTAGAATTTTGGTTTGGGCTCTGCTATGTCTGACAGCTAAAGGTGATCAGCCGTCACTAGCGTCAGACACCGCACTGCAAGCAGCGCTAGCTGAGCTGGCTGTCTTTGTTGCCCCTGCGATTATAGCCGCTGGTGCTGACGTGTCGGTCCAACTCAGATTGGCAGGCCACACAAGTCCGCGCGCCGGGCATCGCGCGGCGGCGGGCTTCTGGGATTTCCTCGCCACATTCCACGCAAAACGCCTCGCCCTCTCCAGACGGCATCCGGGCGCGGGCTCTCGATACTTCGTCCTTGATGGAATCGTCGATCTGATCCTGCACCGCGCTATCCGGCGCCCAACCGCTCGCCATTTTTGCACCCTCAATCCTTGTCCGACCCCCATAAATGGAAATCCGTGCCGCCGGTTCCAAGAGTTGTGTCATCCGTTAAACCGTAGTATTACATGGTGTATTACATGAGGTCCAGATGAGCATCGTCACTGTCCGCAAACAAGGCAACTCCGTCGGTATCGCCCTGCCTGCCGAAACCCGTATCCGCATGGGGTTGGAAATCGGCCAGGAGATGACGCTCATTGAACTTGCCGACGGCATCAAGCTCGTCAAACGCAACCTGGTCCTTGAGCGTCAACTCAGCCTCGCCCGGGACGTGCTACGGGAACAGGCTGATGCCTTGCAGGAACTCGCAACAAGGTGAACCCACCGGAATTTCTCGAAGCCGACGCCGTTCTATTTCTCCATGACCAGTCCATCCGCGAATATGGCGGCTATCATGGCTTGCGCGATGAGGCATTGCTCCTGAGCGCACTCGACCGCGCGCAGAACAAATTCGAATACGACGATACCGCCGATCTGTTTGACTTAGCAGCCTCCTATGCTTTTGGGATCGCTAAAAATCACGCCTTTTTGGATGGCAATAAGCGCACCGCCTGGGCTACTTGCATTCTATTCCTGAAAGCCAACGACATGGAATTGGAAGTTCCGGCGATCGAAGCAGTCGAAAACACCGTCGGCCTAGCCACCAGCAACGTCACGGAAGCCGGTTTTGCCATCTGGCTCCGCAGCCGCGCCGTGAAGCCGCCCATGCCCTAATCCCGGTCCGCCAGCAATAGCTGCAGGATTAATACCGGCGTTCCCCTCGGGCAGACGCACCCATTCCCGCGCCCCGTGCACCAGGTAGCGCGTCGTCCGTTTGCCATCCCAGTGATAGCGGAACTGCCGCGCCTGCAGGATCGGCAGCGAAATACAATCGGGCCAAAACACCGCCGCCGCCAGCCCCGCCGGATAGCGCACGCTGGCATACACCACGCCATCGGCGCCTTCCGCCCGCTGCTGCCGGCCGAAAATCTGCCCCGGCCCCCAATCCTGCGGCGCCAGGCAACCCTGCGGCGCCGGCGCAAAATTGCCTTGCACGCCGGCGCATAATTCCCGAAAATCCGCATCCCCCGCTGGCTCCGCGGTGGTCCGCATGAATCGCTCGAAATGATACAGGGTTTCCGCCAGCGCCACCTCGAAGCGGTCGCCGCAATACCATACGCCGTAGGCGCCATCAGAAAACCGGCTCGGCCGGGCTTTGCTCACATGGGTGAACGCCGCCATCAGCAAAGAGGCGGTTGGTCCCGCAACGCGCCGCGCCGCCGGCACCAGCGCCAGATTGCCCACGATGTCCCGGATGCGGGGATTGAATTTTGCTTCCGCCGTAACAAGAATCTCCCAATCCCGCGGCGGCGAAATATCCTCGAACAGATCAACCGGCGGATAGATGGTGCGGATGATCCGGTGCGCGTTCTCCCACCTCACCAGCCGGCCCGCTCGGCATCCAGATAGGCCCGGATTTCCGCGATATCGGTGGGCGCGCCTTGCAGCATTTTATCCAATGCGGATTTTCCGCCGAACGCCGCATTGGGTTTTTTCACCCATTCATAGCCACGCTCAGGCGCCGAAAACATGTAGCGCAGCGCCTTATGGATGCCTAAGAAACAGCCCAGCCGGTACACGGTGTCATGCGGCACGCCGGCAATCTGGCCGCTGCGCCAGCGCTGTAATGTCCGCTCCGCCGGCGAGCCCAGCAATATCCGAATTTCCGAGGTCTTCAGGCCCCATTTCTCAAACAGGTTCAGCACCGCCCGGAGCATCGCCGCGGATTCCAAATCCGTTGCTTCCTCGATCAAAAACCTGGACTGAACTTCCGAAAACCCGCTCATGCGAAGCTTTATGCCACGATGCGCCAAAAGGCGCAAGATAAAAGTTTTGTGCCAATTGGCGCAAGTGCCAGCGCCCATGATACAATATCGCGCAACAACATTGCGTGGATCGGGCAACAGGCATTCCTGTAAAATCCTTCGCTCCCACGGTGACATTCCGGCCGAAAGGGGATAGTGGAGCCGGCACTTACAGTTTGACCCAAAATGAATAAGCCCCAGACCGGAACCGGTTCCGCATCCAGTCTGGGCGTAACTTCATTTGCCACGCCAGCCAAGGAACAGCTCATGCGCGTTTATTACGACCGGGATGCCGACGTTAACCTCATCAAAGGCAAAACTGTTGCCATCGTCGGCTATGGCAGCCAGGGCCATGCCCATGCGCTCAACCTCAAGGATAGCGGCGTCAAGGAACTGGCCGTGGCGCTCCGTCCCGGCTCTACTGCCGTCGCCAAGGCGGAGGGCGCCGGGCTGAAGGTGCTCTCACCCTCCGAAGCCGCAAAATGGGCCGATGTCATCATGGTTCTTACCCCCGATGAAGGCCAGGGCGATCTGTATAAGGACCATCTGGTCAATAATCTGCGCCCCGGCGCCGCGTTGGCTTTCGCGCATGGCCTCAACATCCATTTCAACCTCATCGAACCGCGCCCGGATATCGACGTGTTCATGATCGCACCCAAGGGTCCCGGCCACACCGTGCGCAGCGAGTATCAACGCGGCGGCGGCGTGCCTTGTCTGGTCGCGGTGTCGCAAGATTCCTCCGGCAATGCGCTGGACATCGCGCTCTCTTACGCCTCCGCCATTGGCGGCGGCCGCGCCGGCATCATCGAGACGACATTCAAGGAAGAATGTGAAACCGATCTGTTCGGCGAGCAGGCGGTCCTGTGCGGCGGCGTGGTCGAGCTGATCAAGGCCGGCTTCGAAACCCTGGTGGAAGCTGGCTACGCGCCGGAAATGGCCTATTTCGAATGCCTGCATGAGGTGAAGCTGATCGTCGATCTGATTTATGAAGGCGGCATCGCCAACATGAACTATTCCATCAGCAACACGGCCGAATATGGCGAATACGTCACCGGCCCGCGCATCATCACGCCCGAGACCAAGGCCGAGATGAAAAAAGTCCTCTCCGACATCCAGCTCGGCCGCTTCACCCGCGACTGGATGCTGGAAAACAAGGTGGGCCAGACCAATTTCAAAGCCATGCGCCGCGCCACCGCCGGGCACCAGATCGAGGAAGTCGGCGCCAAACTGCGCGGCATGATGCCTTGGATTTCTAAAAACGCTTTGGTTGATAAGGCCAAGAACTAAGCAAGTAGCGGTGTTTTTGGAAGGCTGGCTCCGCGGGGGCTGGCCTTTTTTCAAAAGAAGAACGGCGTTCTTGTTTCGTTATCATTCCCAAAATCCGGCGGGCTCGCCATGTTGCATATCATCAAACTTGCTGTCGGCGTACGCGACGCCGCGCATCTGGCTGAGCTGCAGCGGGCGCGCGCGAAATCCGACCCGCCCTTGCGCCACCAAACCCGCAACCGGCCAAAGCGCGCGGATGAAATCACCGAAGGCGGCTCCATGTACTGGGTTATCGGCGGCGTAGTGCTTCTCCGCCAGCGCGTCACGGCCATCATCCGGGACCAATGGGATGACGGCTCGGCCTGTGCCGGCCTGGTGCTCGATCCCGAACTCATTCGCGTCATGTCGCGCGGCGTAAAAGCCTTTCAGGGCTGGCGCTACCTCAATCCCGCCGATGCCCCGGCCGATCTCGGAACCGCCGGTCAAATACCGGGTATCGAGACGCTACCTGAACCCATGCGCGCGGCGCTCGCGGCGTTGGCGCTGCTATAAGGCGCAAATTTGACAGCGGCCCAAGCGCTGGCTACCCCCCATCGTCATTAGGAGACTGTTCACATGGCGGTTCACGCCTTCATTTTTCCCGGTCAAGGCAGCCAGGCGGTCGGCATGGGGCGCGACCTTGCGGCGGCTTTCGCGGCTGCCCGCGCGGTGTTCGAGGAAGTTGATGAGGTGCTGAAGCAAAAGCTGTCCAAGCTGATGTTCGAGGGCCCGATCGAGGAGCTTACCCTGACCGAGAACGCCCAGCCGGCGCTGATGGCGGTTTCGCTCGCGGTATTGCGCGTGCTGGAAGCTGAAGGCGGCATCACATTAAAGGAAAAGGCCGTCCTGGTCGCGGGCCATTCGCTGGGCGAGTACAGCGCACTTGCCGCCGCGGCAAGTTTTTCCATTTCCGACACGGCAAGCCTGTTGAAGCTGCGCGGCCAGTCCATGCAGCTTGCCGTGCTGCCGGGGCAGGGCGCTATGGCTGCTTTGCTGGGCGTTGAGTTGGAACTGGCGCGCGAGATTTGCCTGGAATCCGAAAAAAGCGGTTCCGGCCGGGAAGTCGTCGCCTGCGCCAATGATAATGGCGGCGGACAGGTCGTCATTTCCGGCCATAAGGCGGCGGTTGAACGCGCCATCGAGATCGCCAAGACCAAAGGCGTGAAGCGCGCCATGCTGTTGCCGGTATCGGCGCCGTTTCATTGCGCGTTGATGGCGCCGGCTGCCGATGCGATGGCCGAGGCCTTCGCCAAAACACCGCCGCGCGCGCCCGTCGTGCCGCTGGTCGCCAATGTCACGGCCGCCAAAGTGACTGATCCGGTGGAGATCCGTGATCTGCTGGTGCAACAGGTTACCTCCACCGTACGCTGGCGGGAGAGCGTACTGACCATGACCGGTTTGGGGGTGGATAGTTTTATTGAACTCGGCACCGGCAAGGTGCTGGCCGGCCTGGTCAAGCGAATTGCCCCGGATGCCGCCACCTTCTCCGCCGGCTCGCCTGGCGAAATCGAAGCCCTTCTGAAAGTTCTGTAAAATGTTCGATCTTACCGGCAAGACCGCTTTGGTCACCGGCGCGTCAGGCGGCATCGGCGCCGCCATCGCCCGCGCCTTGCACAAGCAACAGGCTGTGGTTGCGCTCTCCGGCACGCGCCGTCAGGCGCTGGATAGCTTGGCCGCCGAACTGGGCGATCGCGTTCATGTTCTGCCCGCCGATCTTTCCGACGCCGAGGCTGCGCCAGCCTTGATCGCCGCCGCGGAAGCCGCTTTGGGCAAGGTGGATATTCTGGTCAACAATGCCGGGCTCACCAAGGACGGTCTGGCGCTGCGCATGTCCGATGCGGATTGGGTGAAGGTGCTGGACGTCGATCTCGGGGCGCCGTTCCGGCTCTCCCGCGCGGCGCTCAAATTCATGATGCGCCGCAAATATGGCCGCATCATCAATATCGGCAGCATTGTCGGCGCCACCGGCAATCCCGGCCAGGCCAATTACTGCGCCGCCAAAGCGGGCCTCTCCGGGCTGACCAAATCGCTGGCGCAGGAGATCGCCTCGCGCAACATCACCGTGAACCTGATCGCCCCCGGCTTCATCGCCACGCCGATGACTGATGCGCTGACCGAGGCCCAAAAAACCGATCTCTCAGGCAAGATACCGCTCGGCCGCCTTGGGCTCCCGGAGGATGTCGCCGCCGGCGTGGTCTATCTCGCCTCCGACGAAGCCGCCTGGGTGACTGGCGCCACGCTGCATATCAATGGCGGCATGGCGATGCTGTGACCCCTATCTCTATACGATTTGTATTCTATTAGTATTTCGTGCCAGTGTTGGGACAATCGATAACCAGCACAGGAAGTCACCCATGGCAGTAAAATCCCGGCACCCCGAAACCCTGGCCCTGCACGCCGGCTGGCGCGCCGATGCGAGCACACATTCCGTTGCCGTACCGATCTACCAGACCACCTCCTACCAGTTCGATAGCCCGGAACATGCGGCAAATCTGTTTGCCCTGAAGGAATTCGGGAACATCTACACGCGGATTATGAACCCGACGAACGCCGTGCTGGAAGACCGGCTGGCGGCGATCGAGGGCGGTGTCGCGGCGTTGGCCGTGGCCTCAGGCCAGGCAGCTTCGGCCTATTCGATCCAGAACCTGGCGCGGGCCGGGGACAACATTGTTTCCTCCACGGATCTTTACGGCGGCACCTGGAACCTGTTTGCCAACACGCTGAAGGATCAGGGGATCGAGGTACGTTTCGTCGACCCCACCGACCCTGAGAATTTCCGCCGCGCAACTGATGACAAAACCCGCGCCTTTTACGCCGAAACGCTGCCCAATCCGAAGCTGACCGTATTTCCGATCGCCGAGGTTGCCGATATCGGCCGGCCCTTGGGTATTCCGCTGATTGTGGACAACACCGCCGCGCCGCTTCTGGCCCGGCCGTTCGATCATGGCGCCGCGATTATTGTGTATTCGACCACCAAATATATCGGCGGCCACGGCACCAGCATTGGCGGCGTCATCATCGATGGCGGCAATTTCGACTGGGCGGCGCATCCGCAACGGCAGCCGCTGCTGAACACGCCGGATAACAGCTATCATGGCGCAATCTGGACCGAGGCGGTGAAGCCGCTGGGGCCGATCGCCTATATCATCCGCGCTCGGGTGGTGCTGCTGCGCGACCTTGGCGCGCCTTTGGCGCCGTTCAACGCCTTCCAGACTATTCAAGGGCTGGAAAGCCTGCCGCTGCGCATCGCCCAACATTCCCGCAATGCCGATTCTGTTGTGACATTCTTAAAGGAACGCAAGGAAGTAACGAAAATCATCCATCCCAGCCTGGCGACGGGAGAGGCCAAGGCGCGTGCCGACAAATACCTGAAAGGCGGCTTCGGCGGGTTGGTTGGCTTCGAACTCGCCGGCGGCAAGGAGGCGGGCGTGAAATTCATTGCGGCGCTGCAACTCTTCTACCATGTGGCCAATATCGGCGACGCGCGCAGCTTGGCGATCCACCCCGCCAGCACGACCCATTCGCAACTTTCAGGAGAAGACCAGCGCCTGACCGGCGTTTCCGAGGGCTATGTGCGGCTATCTGTCGGAATCGAGCATATCGACGATATTATCGAGGATTTGGCGCAGGCATTGGACGCGGCATTGTAGGCAGCGGATGTAGGGCGGGTAAGCGGCGCGCAGCTAGCGCGGCGCCACCCGCCATTCTGCCGAGACCTGCCGCAACGCGCCGCCCTGCGCAGCGCGATGGGGCAGTCAGCGTTCAGACCAACTCGGCCAATGTGCTTCTCGCACGCTCCGCGCATCTCGTGTTTCCACTGGTACATCGGAACGTCTGCGCCCTGGATCAGATGGGAAGGCCGAGATTGCGTTTTACCGGGGTATCAATTTCCAAAAAGACCGAAATTTCCGCGGCAAGCTTTTGCAACTGGTCCGGCGTGCTTGCGCCGGCCACCAGGCGCGCGATTTGTTGTGGATCCCGCAAGGACGGGTCGGCAGCGATTTCGCGCATCACAAAACTCTGCAGGGCCGGCACATGAATGCCAGAGCCACTAGATGGCAAAGCGATAGGCACCAGGCTGCTCAGATTCGCATCCGCATGGCGCAGCAGCAATTCGCGATTGAGCGCGAGGCATCGCGCATCCGCGGGAACGCCCGGATTGGGCAGGATGATCGCCTGACCGGTGCCGACTGTAAGGCCAATCAACTCCGCGGGATCATCCGGCTTGTCTCGCAACGCCGGCAGTTCATGCAACTCCCGCACGGTCGCTGGCCCTTGCGCCAGCCGCTGCACGATCGGCTCGTAAAACGCTTTCGTCATCGCGGCATGGCCGGCGGCCAGTTGGAATTCATACTTCCATTGTGACACCGGAACTTTAAGGCCGAGCCAGACCTCTCGCAATGCCTCATCGCGAGCTTCCGGCGTGATCTTGCGGGTTCCGCGAATAAAGACGTCGCTTCGCAGATGCTGCGGAAAACAGATATCCTTGAACAACTCAGCCATGATCGGATCGTCGAACCGCCGCAACACCGCGCGCTGTTCGGGAGAAAGGACCATCTCGGCGATATTATTGATCAACTGAGTTGAGCCGGCGTAATCCAGTTTGGCCTCCGCCATACGGCGCGCGACATCGCAATGCATCATTGGCCGCCAATTCTCGTTCATCAACTCATGCGCCAGATAGGCCAGCGGCATCTTCTCGCTCTCTTCGAGATACCTGCTTTTGCCGCTCGGCGCATAGCTGACCCGGCCCGTTGCTTGGCCAAGCGCCCGCGCCACCTCGAGACCCGCCTCCGCTTGCTTGTCGCTTCGCCCGGCAAGACGCAGCCCGGCCTCGCGCACCAGGCGCTGCAGACCAATTTCATTCTGCCAGCCGGTTAGGAGATCGTAGCTGACAAATAGCGTGCCGCCCGGCTTAAGCCTGATGTTCAACAAATTTACAATGCCGTTCTGTACCTCTGGCGCCACCCAACTCCACAGGCCATGCATCGTCACAGCGTCGAAATCGGGTAGGGCACGTGCTGCTTTGGTCCCGGCGAAGTCGCGCAGATCGGCTTCGATGAACCTCACATTGCCGATCCCGGCGGAAGCGGCGAGTTCACGCGCCGCGGCGATATGTCCCGGGTTGAAATCAAGCCCCGTTACGTCCCAGGCCGGATTGGCCGCGGCTGCGACGATCGCGGTCACGCCCGCCCCGCAGCCGATATCGGCCAGCGTAAAGGCCGCATCGCGCTTCACGATCCTGGCATGATAATGATTGAAAATCGCCGCGACGGCCGCCATGGATTGCGACTGCGTGGGATGAAACGACGACACATAGGCAATATCCGTTATGTAGCCACCGCCCCAACCCGTGT
>JAMFRY010000276.1 GCA_026225015.1 Alphaproteobacteria bacterium | reverse complement strand
TGGCGTTATTCTGAAACAGAATTACACGATCGATTCCGGCGTTCAGGGTACAGCCAGCCTGCACACCGTAACCCCTCTGGCACGCGATGCGTTAATCCCAACATTGCAGACCCTGCTGGCGCAGAATAACGCCGTATTGACGCGCGCGAACGGTATTTATCGTGTAATGCCCGCAGACCAGGCCGCCGGAACCCTCAACCTCACGGATGACAACGCGCTTGGCGGCGCAACGGTGGTTCCGCTCTCTTACGCCCAGGCTGCTTCGCTCGCTTCCATATTGCAACCTTACGTCAGCAATACCAGCAAACTCGTCGCGGCGCCGGACCAGAACGCGTTGATTGTCTCAGGCGACCCCGCCGGGCGGCAGGCGATGGTGGATTTGGTCAAAGCCTTCGACGTCGATGAGTTGGCGGGACAGTCCTATGAGCTGTTCCCGGTCACCGGCGGCGATGCCCATGATTTTGCAGCCGCCTTCTCCGCTGCCCTGAATAAGCAGAGCGATCCCAGTCAGCCAGGGCCGATTAGCGTGGTACCGCTCGAGCGCAACAACGCCGTGCTGGTCGTCACGCGAACCGAAAGCCTGCTCCGTGACGCGCACCGTGTTTATGCCGTTCTCTACCAAGCAGAACGCCAGACCCTGCGCAGCTGGCATGTATATTACCTGCAAAACGGCCGGTCCAATGATGCCGCTTACGTGCTACAGCAGGCATTCACGCCGGACGACGTGACAGCGCAACCGACACCACAGGCCAGCGGTCAGGTCAGCACCACCTTCGCCAACCAATCCGACAGTGGCAGCGCAAGCGGAGCTACCGGCACCAGCGGCTCCAGCGGCGTTGGCGGGCTATTGGGCTCCAGCGTTACCAGCACCCCACCCTCCACATCCGCGACCACGAGCCAGAGCACGTCAGGCGCCAGCGCCCTGCTCGGTCCGCTTTCCGCCGGAAGCGCCGCTACTACAGATGCGATCCGGATCGTCCCCGATAACGCAAATAATTCGCTACTGATTTACGCAACGGCAGACGAAGACGACCGGATCAGCGCAATGCTGGATAAAATCGATCTCTCGCCGGTGGAAGTCCGGATCGACGCCACCATTGCCGAGGTCGACCTCAATGGCGCGCTGCAATACGGAACCCAGTTCTTCTTCAAATCCGGCGGCATCAACGCGGTGCTGAGCGCAGGTACAAGCTCTGCGTTGGCTGCCAACTTTCCCGGCTTCGTCCTGTCTGGTCATAACAGCGATGGCGCACCATTGGCGATCTCACTCCTGCAATCGGTGACGCGGGTAAACGTGCTATCCTCGCCCGAGCTGATGGTGCTGGACGGCCAATCGGCCAGCCTGCAGGTCGGCAATCTGGTGCCCTACCTCACCCAGACCTCGCAAAGCACGTTGACCACCGGTTCGCCGGTCATCAACTCGATCGACTACCGCGAAACCGGGGTTATCCTGCAGGTGACGCCGCATGTCGGCAGCGATGGGCTGGTGACGCTTGATGTGGCGCAGGAGGTGAGCGGCGTGGAGCCTGCCACGACCACATCGGGCATCAACTCTCCCACTTTTTCCGAGCGCGCCGTAACCTCGCGCATCGCCATTCAGGATGGCCAGACAGTTGGGCTGGCCGGGCTGATCTCCGATTCGGATTCGCACCAAAACCAGGGCATTCCTTACCTGAAAAACGTCCCGCTATTGGGCGACTTGTTTGCGACCCAAAATAATCAGCGCACCCGCACCGAATTGCTGGTGCTGATCACCCCGCATGTTATTCGCACACAGGCCGACGCCGTCGCGCTGACCGCCGATCTGGAAGATGAATTGCCAAATGCCGCCGGCGTTCCGGCGGCGCTGGTTTCGCAACCCTCGGTACGCTCGTCCGATCCCGATGCCCGTCTAAGATCACAGCTACCGCCTTAATCAACTGGTCAACGCGCCTTGCTGCAATATCGAATTCGCGCATGCCACGATTGATCGTCAAACAACTGGATATGAAGGGTGATGCCCTCTCACCCTGCATCCCGGCACAGTGCAACGCGCGCGTCCATGAATTTGAAGCAATTTGTTTTTCACATCAAACCAACGATGTCACATCGAAAAACTACGCTTTCATCTCAAACAGAATCATAGTCCAATCCGAATTTTCCAATTGAAATAATGCAGTCTGCTTAGGCTGTAACATTAAGTATTAAAAACTGACTTGAAACCTTCATTGCATTGAAATGATTTTTTACGTTCATGTCTGCTATCAGGCGGTCGCTTGCCGTCCAAGCGGGCCAGCAGCCTTTCCATATAATTGGAAATTCACACGAAAGGATACGTTATGTCTCTCAAACGCCTCTTATGCAGCATCTCGGCTGCCGCACTGTCGTTCGGCACCGCGCATGCCGCCACTACAACCCTCAACGGCGGCGGCTCCAGCCTGGCTGCGCCGACCTACATCGCCTTATTCAAGCTGTATACTGCTTCCCATCCGACGATTCTGTTCAGCTATGAAGCGGTCGGTAGCGGCGGCGGTCAGAAAGCTTTTCTGAACAATGATATCACGCAGTTCGAGGGCGCGAATGATCCGGCCGGCACGCTCAACTACGGCACGATCGTCGGCACGTCGGTCACGCTCGGCGCCAGCGACGCGGCGCTTTCCACCTCGCAGCTCACCAACCCCGCCACTGGCAGCTATGCCGAATCGTCGGTCGATGGCCCGCTGATCCAAATCCCGACCATCGGAACGCCGATCACCATCGCCTACAACGAAAGCAAGGAGACCGGCACCCTTACCCTGACAGATACGCAGGTCTGCGGCGTGTTGTCGGGCAAGATTACCGACTGGCACTCGCTGGTCTCCACCATCCCGGCCGCCACGACCATTGAGGTGGCGTATCGTTCGGACAGCAGCGGCACCACCTACCTGCTGACCCAGCATCTGAATAAGGTTTGCACCTCCGCCAACTCCAAGTTCCCGGTTTTGCCGGTGCCGGTGACCAAATATTTCTATTCCGCCACCGCCGCCAACAATCCGGTATTCCCGACTACGCCGCCGACGAATTTTACCGGTGAAAGCGGCAGCGCCAACGTCGCCAAACAAGAGGTAGCGACCGCCAACAGCCTTTCTTATCTGAGCCCAGACTACACTTCCATTGCACCGAAATCGCTGAACACGACCACACTGAAGGTCGCCAGTCTCGTCAACGCCACCAACGGCGTCGCGTACCAGCCGACCGTTGCGAACACTGAAACCGGCCTGGCAAATGCAGGCGCGGGTTCCACCAACCCGACCCCGCCCGCGACCAAAACCCTGGCGCAGGATCCGCTAAACTGGGTGCCTTTGATCCCTGTGACAAAGAGCGGCTATCCAATCGTCGGTTACACCACGTTTGAGCTCAGCAGCTGCTATGCCAACAAGACCATAGGTTCGACGCTCATCTCCTTTCTCAACACGGCATATTTGAACTCCACCTACACCACGACGATTACCAATAACGGCTTCGCGCCGCTCACCAACACCGCCGCTGCGCCGTTCGCCACCAAGATCGGGTCCATCTTTCTAAGCAATACTAGTGGGTACAACTTGAATATTGATAACACGACACTTTGCGCCAGCTTCAAAGGCCGCTAATCGTCAACGCCTAACGCAACAATCAGGCGGCCATCGCGAGACGGCCGCCTTTTTTTGCAGGGAAATCGCGTCCATCTTTCCACGAGCAATCCCTTCTAAATGTACTGCGCCAAATAGCTCCCAAATAATCGCCACAGAAAGAATGTCAGTGCCAGCGCAGGGCCGAACGCAATTTGCTGCTCGCGGCGAACGCCCCCCGCCCGCCCGCCCAGCAGAACCATGCCGATCCCGATCAACCCGGCGCCCATCACCACATAAGGCAGGGACGTCAACCCCAACCAGGCGCCGCAAGCCGCAAAAAGCTTTGCATCGCCTTCGCCCAGACCCTGGCGCTGCCGGAGCGCCAGATAGGCATAGTCGAGCAGCCTGAACCCGCCAAACGCCAAGGCGGCAGCCGCGGCATGTTCATAAATCGCCGCCGGCTGGTCCGCCCAAGTCACGCAAAGCCCTGCAAGAATAAGGGAAAGCGTGATGAAATCCGGCAGCCGGAATGTTTCGAGATCAATCCATGCTGCGCAAAGCAGGGCCCAGCCCAAACCCGCATCAATCCAAGCCGACCAGCCTCCGGCATCGGCAAAATAGCAGGCCAAGGCAACGCTTAGCGCCGCCAATTCAATGGCGGGATAGAACAGACCGATCCGCGCGCCGCAATAGCGGCATCTTCCCCGCTGCCACGCGAAGCTGAGCAGCGGCACCAGATCCCGCGGCGCCAACAGATGCTGGCAATGGTCGCAACAGGAACGCGCCAGCCCGGTTTTTCTACCCTGCGGCCAACGGCGCACCAGCACGCCGAGCCAACTGCCGATGACCGGTGCTACGAGTAATATCATCCAGCCGGGAGGAGTCATTCTACCGGCAGCCGTGCCACCGGAAATGCCATAGGGTCAAGGCGCGGTTGTACTGCTCGCAGATGCCAGGGTTTCGGGCTGCCCGTAGCCGTCGGTCAAGGTTTTCAGAAAAGCGATAATATCCTGCTCTTCTGCATGGGTGAACGCCGGCGTCTGCCCAACCTGCAAGTTGAAAGGAGGGTCCGTACGGTCGATATTCGCCCAATATTGCTTGGGCAGATCGTTGAATGTCTCAACCTGCCCATCGGCGCCGCGCGGATAGATTTTGTCCGGGCGGGTCACGCTGAAATCGTAGAAGTCCAGCACGTGCTGCAAATCATGGTAGACGCCGTTGTGAAAGAACACTTGGCGTGTCGCGGCGTCGCGCAGCGTAGGTGTCAGGAACATGCCGCAATACTGGGGTTGATTGGCCAAGTCGGTGCGGTACGGCCCGCATAGGCCAAGATCGAAATAGCTTGCATTTCGATTGACCGCGAGTTGCGGATTGCGCGGCACGCCAAGGGCCTCGAACTGGTGGTCGGTGAAGAGCGGCGGCAGCCCATCCGGCGTCGGCTGGTCGAGATGGCAGGCGGCGCAATCGCCCTTTGCCGGGTCGTTGAACAACTCGTAGCCGCGCATCTCCGCCGGCTTAAGCCGTGCATGGCCTTCCAGCCAGGCATCGTATTTGCTGCTATAGGGATGAAAGCTCGGATCCTCGATCTGATAGCGCACCACCGCGAACAACGCCTCAGAAACCGCCAGGTTGGCTTGCTGGAAAATCAGCTTCCCGAAAAGCTGCGTGAAACCGTTGGCATAAGGTGCTGCCTGCAATTTGGCGGCCACGCGGGCAATGCTACCGCCATCCATTTCGTAAGGGCTGAGCAGCGGCCCCATCGCCTGGATCTGCAGCGTATCGGCGCGGCCATCCCAGAACAACCCGCCGAGCGGCACCAGATTGGCCGCCGATTGCGACGTGTCCTGCGCGGTTTTCGTGACGCGCTTTGCCTTGTGCCCGAGTGCCGCAAGCTGCGGCAGCGGAACCGGCGCCTCATCATCGCCTCCGGGGTCCGGGCCGATGCTGAAATTGGGCTGGGTTGACAGATACATCAGCGAGGGAACGGCGCGCACGCCCTGGCTGGTAACTTCCGGTCCGCCGAACATCGCCGCTGAGTCGCCGGGCGGTCCATATCTGTGCTGCGAGCTATGGCAGGACGCGCAGGCTACGCGGCCGGAGGAAGACAGGCTGGTATCGTAGAAAATCTGCTTGCCGAGCTGCGCCATGGCTGAAAGCGGTTGCGCGGCCGGACGAACAAGTTGGACCGGATCCGGGTTTTCGCCCAAGGTGAGCATGAAACTGGCACCTGGGTTGGAAATCCAATCTGCCACCGGTACGCCACTGTTCAGCAGCGCCGCCAGTGCGGCACTGGCGCAAAGCACGATCAAAAGCGTAAGGCCCGCAAATAAACGCAAGTCAATTGGCCTTCATGGTTCGTTCAGGCCCTCGGGCCTGAACGCTCTCGGTTGACACCCTTTTGCGGGGAAACCGAGAGCGTGACTCAGTCTCTCATCAAACAATTGGTGCGCGTTTAGGTTGACGCGGATGCGTCAACCTAAACTTAAGTCGCGCTCTAGGAGGCCGGCTCGCCAGTTTGCTCGTTCAGAGGCCCACCACGATCAAATTTGGGACAGTGGAAATCGAACAACCCCCAGAGCGAACCGGCGGTCGCGTCGAACGCTCCGCCGCCCAGGCGTTCACCATGCAGCCAGTTGTCTTCGATAAAGCGTACGATCGACGCCTCCGAGGAGAGGGTGTGATCGACGTAATTATCCTTCGCCCAGGGCGAGATCACCAGCAACGGCAAACGCGTGCCAGGGCCGCAGCGGCCTTGCACTGGCTTGCCCAATAAACCCTTGTCAGGCGTGCCGGTGCCACACTTGCCGGCCCCGTTGAGTTGGTCGGCCGTAGCGTTGAACGAGGAGCTTTCGGGCTTGGCGTAGGCATGGTCGTACCAGCCATCGGAGTCGTCATAGGCGATGATGATCGCCGTATCTTTCCATTCCGGCCGGGACTCGAGAAAGTTGACCAGTTTCACGATGCCGGCCTGCTCATCAAGCGGGTCGGAATAGCCGGCATGGCCGTCCTGATAGGCTTTCAGCTTGATGTAGGAGACCGACGGGAAGTTACCGCTGCTGACCACATCATAGAAATCACCCAGGTCGTATTCGTGGTTCGCCGGTTCAGCCTTGCCGCTATGCTCGTAGCTATAGCCGATATCCGTCAGCGAAGCCGGGCGGGCATGGGTCGGGTTGGAGGTAGAGACGAAGTATTGCAGCCAGTTATGATGCGGAACGTAGTCCGCCTTCGACGCGCCGACCACAGTCGAGAGTGTGCTGCGCGCGCAGCCGGTGGTGCCGTTCGGGTTGGTAGCATGCAGATTGAAGCCGCCCATGAAGCCGCCCCAGGTGATGCGGTGTTCATTGAGCAGATCGCCGATGTTCTTGGCGTCGATGATCCCCGTGTCCGTCTTGGAAGAGCAGACATCGTAGCCGGGATCGACGTCGCTGATCAGCGTATTGCCGCCCTGGCCATCCGGAACATAGTAGCTGCTATTGGAGGAGAGAACGACTTTATACCCATTGGTCTGCCCCGCAACCGCTTCAAGCGCGCCAGGGGTGGAGGGGCCATAGGTGTTGGTATAGGAATTGTCGTTCATCGCGAAATGCTGGGCGTAGTACCAAAAGGCAGTCACGGTATTGCCGTCATAATAGCCCATCACCTGGCCTTGCGTGCCGAACGCGCCGGCGCCGCCGGGGGTGCCGTTACCGGTATATTTCGGAAACAGATCCGCCTTGCCGTTGTCATAGGCCTGTTGCTCCGCCGTGTAGCCATGGTTCTGGTCGTTGGTGGCGGCCTGGGTCCGATCCAGGCGGAACGGCTCCGCCGCGTTCACGCCATTGGCCGTGTTGGTGAAATTGGGATTATTGGTCAGTAGGTTTGCGGTCACAAGATTATTGACCTTTGGCGTGTTCCCGCGCGGCGTGAATTTGGGTTCGCCAGGCGGATTGGAGGCGTTCGGATAGGTTGCGAAATAATGATCGAAGGAAACGTTTTCCTGATAGATGACGACCACATGTTTGATCGGGGACCTGGTCGGGGTAAGTTCCGGGGTGAGCGCCGCAAAAGCCAGACTGGCTGGCGCAGTAGCGCCATTGGATGGGTTCGCAGAGCTTTGCGCCGGCAGCGCAAACGCAGTCGCCAAAAGCGCCGCGGACATACAGATCGAAGCGCCGAGAAGTGATTTTCGTAGATGCATGGCATTTTCCTGTCGCAGAAATTGTTAAGAAAAACTTTAAGGCTGCGGGCTCCCTAGTATGAGACCTTGGACCGTTTGAGTGTTACGCAATTATGATTTGTTACGCGAAGGCGGGCGACGAGGATTGCACGTTTTTCATAGAACTGCGTACCGAAGCGGACCGCCCGCTGCAACCAGGACGCGAAGCTTAAACTGAGGCGCATCAAAGCCGGCGCTCATATTGCGCAATTTCATTTTGGTTTTGTATCGCCTCCACAATATCACTTGCCGGTGGCGGCAATTGCGGCGAAGAAGCGCTCCATGGACGGTCTACCCTTGCCAACGGCCGCGCCGGAATTGGCGAACCCGGCGGAAGACGCCTTGGAGATGTTGCTGGCGGCCGGTAGCTGCGATGCCTTCGCCGTCGAGCGGGCACGGGCGGTAGCGCGAGAGAGCGGCGCCAGCGGTCTGCAGGCCTTGATTCAGCTCGGCCTGGTCTCGGAGCGGGTGCTGGCCGAGAGTTTGGCGACGGCGTTGGGCCTTCGGATTGCCGCGCCTGAGGACTACCCGGATATGCCGGTATTGCCGGAACTGCTGCTGCCGCGATTTCTGCGCGCCGCCAAGGCGGTGCCGCTGGGGATCGAGGTCCCACCCGGCGCCGGCCACCTCCTGCTCGCCATGGCCGATCCGCTGGACCGGTTTACCCCTGCTGCCGTAAGTCTGGCCACCGGGCTGGAAACCCGCATCGCGGTGGCGGTGCCGATCGAGCTGGAAGCAGCGCTCGACCGGCTCTATCCCGAACCGGAGACCGAGGCGCACCAAACGCCTGGGGAAAATTCCGAAGCGGCGGAGGATGACGCCGAACGGCTGAAGGACCTGGCCTCGGAAGCGCCGGTGATCCGGCTGGTGAACCAGATAATCGCCAAGGCGGTCGAAACGATGGCCTCGGACATCCATATCGAGCCGTTCGAGGACCGGTTGCGGATTCGCTACCGCTATGACGGCGATCTGCAGGAAGCCGAGACCCAGCCGGCTCGTCTGGCCCCGGCGATCATCTCCCGGCTGAAAATCCTGGCCAAGCTCGACATCGCCGAACGCCGGTTGCCACAGGATGGCCGGATCCGCATTGCCGTGCGCGGTCAGGACGTAGTGTTCCGCATCGCCACGGCGCCCAGCCTGCATGGCGAAATCATCGTGCTGCGCGTACTGGACCGCAACGCCGTCGCCTTCGATTTTACCAGCCAGGGCCATGATGCGCAGGTGATCGAGCGGCTGAAGGTAGCTTTGGCCGCTCCGAACGGCATCCTTTTGGTCACCGGGCCAACCGGATCGGGCAAAACCACCACGCTTTATACCGCCTTGCGCTCGCTGAACTCGGCGGAGACCAAGATCATCACGGTCGAAGACCCGATCGAATACCAGCTGCCGGGGGTCAACCAGATTCAGGTACGGCCGCAGATCGGGCTGGGCTTTGCCTCGCTGCTACGCAGCATCGTGCGGCTGGACCCGAATGTGATCATGGTGGGCGAAATCCGCGACCTCGAGACCGCCGAAATTGCCGCGCGGGCGGCGTTGACCGGGCATCTGGTGCTCTCCACCCTACACACCAATTCCGCCGCCGCGGCGATCACCCGGCTGCGCGATATGGGGCTGGAGGACTATCTGATGGCGGCGGTGCTGCGCGGGGTGCTGGCGCAGCGCCTGGTGCGGCGGCTCTGCGACGCCTGCAAGCAGCCAGCGCCGGTGCCGGCCGAGCTCACGCAGCGTTACGGGTTGACCGGTGACACGATGTGCCGGGCCGTCGGCTGCCCGGCCTGCCGGCAGACCGGCTATCGCGGCCGACAGGCGATCGCGGAATTTCTCACCCCCAATGCCGAGATCGAGCGCCTGCTCTTCGCCCGCGCCGATCATGTAGCGATCGAACGGGCCGCCGCGGCTGCGGGGATGAAGACCATGCTGCAAACCGGCATGGAAGCGGTGGCGCGGGGCGAGACCACGATCGAGGAAATCCTGCGCGCCGTGCGGGCGGAGGATGCATGACTCGCTATCGCTACCGCGCGATGGCCAGCTCTGGCGAATTGTTGAAAGGCATCAGCGACGGCGCCAGCGAAGCGGAAATCGCCGCCTCGCTGCAGAAGCGTGGCGCCATGGTGCTCAGCATCGCGCCGTCTGGCCGGTTGATGACCCTACTTTCGGCCGAAATCGGCAATGGCGGGCGCTTAAGCCATACCGAGCTGACCGAGGTGACGCGCGAACTGGCCAGCATGTTGAACGCCGGCCAGGACCTCGACCGCTCCTTGCGCCTGATGACCGAGGACGCCACCAGCAAACGGGTAGCCGCAGTGATGGGCCGGGTGCGCGAGTCGGTGCGCAACGGCGCCGCGCTGGCGGCCGCCCTGCAGCGCGAGCCAAAAAGTTTCACCCGGCTATATATCGGCTTGGTAAAGGCTGGCGAGGCCGGCGGCGATCTCGGCAATACACTTGAACGCCTGGCCGGCCTGCTGGAGCGGCAGCGGAGCATGACCGCGGCGATCCAGTCGGCGATGATCTATCCCGCCATCCTGCTGGTTGCCGCTACCGGCTCAATCGTGCTGCTGCTCACCCAGGTCTTGCCGCAATTCGTGCCGCTCTTCGCCGAAAACGGCGTGGCGCTGCCGCCTTCCACGGCCTTTCTGCTGGCCAGCGGCAATGCCGTTTCATCCTACGGGCTCTATGCGCTGGTAGCTCTGGCGCTGCTGGGATTGTTGCTCCGGCAGGCGCTGCAACGCCCGGCATTTCGCCTGGCCGTTGACCGGCTGCTGCTCCGGCTGCCGATCGCCGGGGGACTGATCAGCGAAGTCCTGGCCGCACGTTTTGCCCGCACGCTCGGCATGCTGCTGAGCAACGGCGTGCCGCTGCTGGCGGCGCTGGGGATCGTGCGGGAAGTGCTCGACAACCGAATGGCGCAGCAAGCCGTAGCGGCGGCGGCGGAGAGCGCCAAAACCGGCCAGGGCATGTCGGCCTCATTACAAAAATCGGCGATCTTTCCCATCCGGCTGGTGCATCTGCTGCGGCTGGGCGAGGCGACGGCGCAGCTCGGACCGCTTGCGTTGCGGGCCGCGGATATTCATGAGGAACGCACCCGCTTGGCGTTGCAGCGCATGGTGGCGCTGTTGGTTCCCGCCATTACCATCCTGATGGGCGCGGCGGTGGCAGGCATCGTCTCCTCGCTGCTGCTGGCTATGCTCAGCCTCAATGACATCGCGCAATAGCTCCTTTGAAAATCCTACTAGCCTGGCCGCCCCTGGTCGGGCACCTGGCGCCGCATTTCTTGTGCTCCGGTGCTCGAAAAACGGCACCATGCGACTCAGGCTCGAGGGTTTTGAAAGGAGTTATCCGTCATCTCCGGATTCCGGCTTCACGCTGATGGAAATGCTGGTGGTCATCGCCATCATGGGGCTGGTGCTGACCATGGTGGCGGGGTTCCGGCAGCCGCATAGCCAATGGCTGGAGACGCAGACCGCCGCCCGCCAGGTGGCCGAGGCAATGCGTGATGCGCGCGGCGAGGCGATCACCGAAGGCCATCCGGTGGCGCCGGTTCTGCCGCGCCTGCCCGCCTCGGTCGCGATTGCGGTGCAGGCGCCGCCGGGCGGGATTGTCTTCGCGCCGGATGGCTCGGCAAGCGGCGGACGCATCCTGCTCACCGGCGGCGGGCAAATCGCGGTCAGTGTTGACTGGCTGACCGGACGGGTTGCGACCGATGCCCCTTGATCGGCGCCGCGCCGATTACGGTTTTACCTTGCTGGAGGTCATGGCCGCCTTCGTGATCGCGGCTTTTGGTTCGATCCTGCTCTACCAGGCTGGCTTCGACGGCGCCGCCGGCGCGGCGGCGGCGGCGCGTATGCAGGAGGCGGTGGTGCGGGCGCAATCCCGCCTGGCTTCGATCGGTGTGCTGACGCCGCTGCAGCCCGAACAGTTGAGCGGCGACGATGGCGGCGGCTACCAATGGCAGCTCAACATCACGCCGGACCAGAGCAACGGCACGCTCACCCTGTATCGCGTGCAATTGACGGAACGCTACGGTCACCGCCAAATCACCCTCGTCACCGAGCGGCTGGGGCAAGGCCGATGAAGCGGCATGTTGCCAGGGGGTGCGACTCCGGTTTCACCCTGCTGGAAATGCTGGTGGCGCTGGTGGTCTTTGGCCTGGTGATGGCCGGGCTGACGCAAACCTTCCGCTTCGGCCTGAGCGTGTGGTCATCCGGACCGCGCCGGATTGCCGGACCCGAGAACATGGCGGCGCTGGATGCGGCGCTGACGCGGATGATCGCCCAGGCGGTGCCCGGCAGCCTCGACGGACGCCCGGACCGCCTCGCCTTTACCACGCCCCTGCCCCCCGGCGCCGGTCTGCCAGGCTCCCTGGCCGACGCCGCTATTCTCGCCGGACCGGATGGCGCGTTGGTGCTGCGCTACTCCCCGCACCCTCCGGGCATTCCGCTGCACCGGCCGCCGCCGCCGCGAATCGAGGTGCTCGCCCATGGGACCACGGGGTTCAGCGTCAGCTATCTCAACCCGTCATCCGGCGGCGCCCCGGTTTGGACGCCGAGCTGGTCAGGGAGCGGCCTGCCGCTGCTGGTGCGGCTGCATATCCAGCGCGATGGACAACCGGACTGGCCGGATCTCATCGCCGCGCCTGTCGCGGCCGGCAACTGACTTGAAAGCTTCATTGACCTGCGCCGATGAAATGAATTACCCAGCCGCCATGAAACTGTCGCAAGCCGCCCCCAGTTCGCTCGTTGGGCCGCTATCGGTGCTGGCAGAACTCGCCGCCTGGTGGACCGCCCAAATGCGCTCGCTGATGCCTGAGGCCCTGCGCCGGGCAGAGGGCGGCGAAGATGCGCTGCTGATCGCTATGGACCACCCACATCCCGGCGCCGCAATGAACGAAACGCTCAACGCAACCCTCTGGCTGCGCCAGGACCGCCGCGAAACCATCTTCGGCACGCTCGCGCCGCACAGCCCCCTGCCCGTCATGACCCGCCGCCTCGACACCGGCCTAAGGCTGCCACCGGGCAGCGTGCTTACGCGCGAAGTGGTGCTGCCGCTGGCTGCCGCCCGGCAGTTGCACACGGTGATGCGCTTTGAGATGGACCGGCTTACCCCGTTTGCCGCCGAGAATTTGTATTGGGGCATATCTGGCGTCACGCCGGACCGGGCGCGCGGCAAATTGCGCCTGCAGCTTGCCTTCGTGCTGCGGGAACCTGTTGAGCAGCTCCGCCAGGCGCTGGCGCGCCAACAGCTTTTCCCCAGTTTCATCGAGTCGCCGGGCGGCCAAATTGCGCTTGAGACCGGCGCACCCCCCCGCCGCCTGCTGAATGTGGCGTTACCTTTGCTTTGTGGCCTGCTGGCGCTGGCCTGTACCGTTTCGCCCTTTCTGCGCCAGCAAACCGCCATGAACGCCGCCGCGCAGACAATTGCCGGACAGGCGCCGGCCGCGCAAACGGCGCTCGCATTGCGCCAGCGGTTAAGCACCGCGGCCTTTGGCCGCGCCGCCATCGCGGAGGCGCAGCAGGCGGGCGATGCCATGCAGGTCCTCGCCCAGCTCACCGATGCGCTACCGGATGGCACCTGGCTCGACGATTTGACCCTGAAATCGGGCACCGTGAATCTGGACGGCCAATCCGC
>JAMFRY010000275.1 GCA_026225015.1 Alphaproteobacteria bacterium | reverse complement strand
CATGGCAGGCATTGAAGCCGCTGGTGCTGGGCGCGCTGGTCGAGCATTTCGTCGCGGGCCTGCCGGTGCTGAGCGAGGCAGGCACTGACGTCGTCGAAGACGTGCTGCCCGAGGATCAGGAAATCGTCGACCAGATCAAGGACCTGCTGGAAACCCGCATCCGCCCGGCCGTTGCCGGCGATGGCGGCGACATTATTTTCCGCGGCTATCGCGACGGCGTGGTCAGCCTGCAAATGCAGGGATCCTGCTCCGGCTGCCCCTCCTCCACCGCTACGCTCAAACACGGCATTGAAAATCTTCTCAAGCACTACATTCCGGAGGTGCAGTCTGTTACCCAGGCGGCAGCTTAACCTCTGGAGAGTTTGCCGTGGCCTTGGATGATGTTGCGCTCGATGCGCTGTTCCGCACCGCCCGCACCAAATGGGAATGGACCGAGCAGCCGGTCACCGATGACGATCTGAACAGGCTGTATGATCTGGTGAAACTGGGTCCCACCTCCGCCAACAGCTCGCCGGCGCGCTTTGTGTTTATCCGCACGCCAGAGGGCAAGGCGAAGCTGAAACCGGCTTTGAGCGCAGGTAATCTGGAGAAGACGATGGCGGCGCCGGTGACGGTGATCATCGCCTATGATCCGCTTTTTTACACGCAACTGCCGAAACTCAACCCGCCGGTGGACGCCAAGGCGTGGTTTTCCGGCAATCCCGACCTTGCGCAGGAGACCGCCTTTCGCAACAGCACGCTGCAGGGCGCTTATCTCATCATGGCGGCGCGGGCGATGGGCATCGATTCCGGCGGGATGTCCGGGTTCGACAAGGCCAAGGTCGATCAGGCCTTTTTTGGCCAAAGCGGCTGGAAGTCCAATTTCCTGCTTAATCTTGGCCATGCGGAGCCAGCACACCCGTTCGAGCGGTTGCCCAGGCTCGGCTTTGAAGAGGCCGCCATCCTCGCTTGAGCGCGATCCTTCCCCCAATCCTCGCAATCGACGCCTCCGGGCCGCGCGCCGGCGTTGCGATACTGGATGAAAATGGCGTGGTGCGCGCCCGGCGCATTGCCGAGGCGAGAACCGGGCTGGTGGAGATTTTGCCGCGGCTCATGGAGGCCTGTTTGGATGAAGCCTGCATCGCGCCGCAACTCGTCGCCGTTACCATTGGTCCGGGTAGCTTTACCGGCTTGCGCAACGCCATCGCGCTGGCCCAGGGGTTTAGCGCCGCTTCCGGGCTGAAGCTGCTGGGTGTGCCGGTGGCGGAGGCTTTTGCGGCGGCGTTCCCGGCGCTGCACCGTCCGCTCTGGGTGGCGATAAGGGCACGCCGGGACCGGCTTTTTCTACTCCGCGACGGCGCGGCCGAAGCCTATGCCGATGCCGATATTCCGCGCAGCCGGGCGCCGATTGCCCTGGCCGGGGACGCGGCGCGGGAGGTTGCCGCCCGGCTTGCCGCCTCCGGCCATGACGTGATGCTCACCAATGCGAGATTGCTGGACCCGGTATGGGTCGCGCGCGCGGCGTTGACCCGTCACGCCGCCGGTCTGCCGCCGCATTTGGCTCGGCCGCTCTATGTGGACCCGCCAATGGCAAAACTGCCAGCTGGGGGCTTGCGGCCGCAACCCCAGTGATTCCCGCCGCTCCGCAACATGATGCGGCGCTGGCCGCGATTCATGCGCTGGCTTTTCCGCATGATCCCTGGCCGGCCGCCGCGTTTCGAAGCTTGCTGCAACAGCCGGGCATCGCCGGCTTTCTGGACCAGAGCGGCGGGTTCGTATTGTTACGCTGCGTTGCCGATGAAGCTGAAATTCTCACCATCGGCGTCAGCGTGAAGCGGCAGGGGATCGGCAGGGCGCTGATGGAGGCTGCCATCGCGCATGTGAAAACGCAGCACACAACCACCCTGCATTTGGAAGTCGCAGCGTCGAACATCGCGGCAATCGGACTTTACGATGCGTTCGGTTTCCAACAAACCGGAAAGCGCCCGAAATACTATCCTGATGGCGGCGACGCGCTGATCCTGAGTTTGCAAATCAATCCGGAATGATCAGCGGCTGGCGGCTTTTGGGGTAAAAAACTCCGGTCGCCGCAGTTCATAAAGCTGAACTTAGGGGATCATCGATCCGCCCTATGCCTGCTGCACGACCTTGGCTCAATCCAGCCCGCTACCGGAACTCCGTCAACGGTAGCCCAAGCCTGCCGCCGAAATCCCTTGGCGGGTATCCCTCATCATGTTCTATTAATGGAGAACAAATTACAGTCAGGATATTTCATGAAACCCACCGTTTTAGCCCTCGCGCTCCTTCCTTTGGCCGGTCTCGCCAGCTGCGCAGATAGTTTTAGCAGCGTCCAACCGGTTACCGTGCAAACCACTACTGGTGACGCACCGCTCGCGGGCGCCGAGTGTATTTTGAGCAATAGAAAGGGCAACTGGATGGTCATAACGCCCATGACAGTGAGCGTGCATCGCGGCTCTGAATCACTCGGCGTAAACTGCACCAAGTCCGGCTACGCGCCCGCGAATGAAATGGTGCATTCAACGGTCAACATGGGGTCGGTCATGGTTGCGGGAGCCTTGTATTCAACGGTCTCTGGCAGTGCATGGGATTATCCGCAAACTGTTGTCGTTCCCATGCAGCCAGAGCCCGCCGTCCCGGCTAATTAACGAAAGTAGCTGATTTTTTCTGAGATAAGGAGCTAACGGGACTTTTTCGAACCCTTAGACCTGGGATTTAGCTCCGCCGCAGCCACAAAGGCGCGACAATAGATACTCCAGGCGAGGATTTGGCTTCGTAATGAGTGAAATCAGCAGGCCATCACAGACAGCAGTATTGCCGATCATCGTGAACCGTATCGGTAGGTTGCGCCCCCGATACGTGTCAGAATATGGCGTAATGGCGCCAAGCACAAAAATTTTCTGGTCGCCGCAGGCTCAGTGCGGCGGCGCGAAACTCTGCACCAGACTCCCGCAGACCAATTGCCAGCCATCCACCAGCACGAAGAAGATCAGCTTGAACGGGAGCGAAACTGCGGTTGGCGGCAACATCATCATGCCGAGACTCATCAGAATCGACGAAATCACCAGATCGATCACCAGAAACGGCAGGAAGATCAAAAATCCCATCTCGAAGCCGCGGCGCAATTCGCCGATGGCGAAAGCCGGCACCAGCACGCGCCAGGGGGTTGCATCGGCGCTTCCCGGCGGCGGCACATTGCCGAGTTTCAGGAACAGCCCGACATCGTCAGGCCGGGCATTGGCGGCCATGAATCCATGGAATGGCGCGGCCGCGGCCTGCAAGCCGCTTACCGTATCCATCGATCCATTGCTCATCGGCAGCAGGACGTTTTGCCAGGATTGCTGCAAGGTCGGCTGCATTACGAAAAAGGTTAGAAATAGAGCCAGGCCGATCAGCACCATGTTCGGCGGGGTGGTTTGCGTGCCCAGCGCATTGCGCAGAATGCTCAATACGATGACGATCCGCGTAAAGGCGGTCATCATCACCAGCAGGCTCGGCGCCAGCGAGAGAATGCCGATTCCCACGACCAGTTGCACCAGCTTGGCCGTTTCGCCAGGGTCCGGCATGCCATTATTATTGCCGAAATCCAGGCTGACCGATTGGGCGTTGGCGTTGTGCGCCAAACCTAGGCTGATGGCTAGGGCAAGGGCGAGGAGGAGGGCGGCGGCGGCAACCAGCCGAGCGAGACGTCCTGCGGCCCGCCGGTTAACACCGCCAAGCGATGTTCGCCATAGCGCAGCACGATGACCTTGCGGCGCGGCGCAATGGCGGTGACAGATTCGATGGTGAGTGCTGTCGAGCTGGATGATGTTTTTTGCCCCGCCAAACCGAGCATTGTCCCATTCCGGGAGATCATCGTTAGCGCCTTTGCGGCCAGCCAGATCAACGCCAGCGTAATGCCTAAGGCCAGCAACGCTGAAAGTACGGGATAGGCGCTGAACATCCTTGGTTAATCCTGACATCTTGTCCGTTTGGCCTAGCTTTAAGTTGCTGGCGTCACATGCGCAGCAACTTGTTAATAGTTGCCTACGTTCTGGCGATTTTGCGCGATATTTTAACGGTTGACGCCATTAACACAATGTTGAGCTTTTCCTGGCCAGTATCCCCGCATGTTTTGCACTCTACCGCAGGAACGCCAATGACCAGCATTTTGGACACCGCCGCCGCGCGGTTGAGTTATCTGGGGGATGTTCAGAATCTTCTAGCCAACAATCTCGCCAATATTGATACGCCGGGCTACCAGGCCGTGGGCGCGGTGCCGTTTTCGGATTATCTCAGCCAAGCCGGCGGCAGCGTCCCGATGCTGCAGAACAATGTCAGCGACCTGCTGGGAATCAACGCTGCGCCAACCGCGGCAAGTGCCGTCGCAGGGGCCGCCGAGCACTCACCTGACGGCAATGCCGTCTCGCTCGACAGTCAGTTGGAGCAAGTTTCGAAAAACCAAACCAACCAGCAGCTCACTGCAAACTTATACCAGGTTTATATGGGCATGTTCAAAACCGCCCTCGGCTCCGGCGCCTGATTATGGCGCCTACTAACACCGTACTTCGCGCTACTAACTGACTTTATCCGCAAGGTTCACCAGATCAATGGATATCACCAACACACTCAACATCTCCGCCGCCGGCCTGGATGCGCAAAGCACCCGCTTGCAGGTCATTGCGGAGAACATGGCCAATGCCGACACCACCGGCACCACCCCTGGCTCCGCACCGTATCAGCGCCAAACCGTTACTTTTACGGATCAAATGGATCAGGCCGCCGGCATGCCGCTTGTTCAGGTTGGCCAGATCGGCACCGACCCAACGCCCGATCCCTCCAAATATGATCCCGGCAATCCGGCGGCGAACGCGCAAGGCTATGTCAAAATGCCGAACGTCAATGCAATGGTGGAAATGATGGATATGCAGCAGGCGGAACGTTCCTACAGCGCAAATCTCGCGGTGCTGCAAGCTTCGCATAGCATGCTCACCAAAACCCTCGCATTGCTGCAATAGGCCATGGCAATCGGCGCTCTTACCGTATCACCCAACGCGGCCGCGGCCGCTTATGCACGAGTCGATTCCGGTTCATCCGGCGCCATCGCCGGCGGAGGCGGGACAAGTTTTGGCGACGCACTCTCCAGCGCGCTGAACGGCGTTGTCCAAACCGGCCACCAGGCCGATGCGCAGGCCCTACAAGGTCTCAATGGCCAAGGCGATGTCACGCAGATTGTCACTTCCGTCACGCAGGCGCAGCTTGCTTTGCAAACCACCGTCGCGCTGCGGGACCGCATGGTGCAGGCCTATCAATCCATCATGAATATGCCGATCTAGCGTAACTGCCGCCAGCCGATCTTGCCAAAAAGGCAACGCAAATGGACTCCCCATCTATAGGTCTCATCCTGCACACGGCTTCCATGCTCGCGGCCAAATTGGCGGGGCCGCCCTTATTGGCCGCACTGGCGGCTGGGTTGCTTGTTTCCGTTTTTCAGGCGGTTACCCAGATCAACGAAGCCACGCTCGTCTTCCTGCCGAAAGTGGCGGGGGTGTTTGCAGTGCTGTTGGTCTTTGGCGGCTCGATGTATATGGCGCTCGATAATTTCACCCATTTCATCTTCAGCCAGATCATCCTCGCCGGCGGTTCGTGAACGCCGATCCGCATCTGCTGCAATCGCTGCTGCCGCTGGCGCTCAGCTTCATGCTGGCCTTTGCCCGCATCGGCGGCGCCGTGATGCTGCTGCCCGGGATCGGCGAGGTGGTCGTGCCGGTGATGCTGCGAGCCGGCTTCGCAGGCTGTCTCACCGCTTTGCTTCTGCCCATCCTGCCGATTCCCGATTATGCAGCGTCCGGCGCGGCACCTGGTCCGGTGATGCTGGTGGCGCTGCTGGCGCATGAACTCGCCATCGGCATCTGGCTCGGCGTCATGGCGCGGCTCTTCGTGCTGGCGCTGCCCATCGCCGGCCAGGTGATTTCCTATCAGATCGGGCTTTCCAGCATTATCACCCCAGATCAGGAATTGGGGTCGAACAGCACGCTGCTCAGCACCGTGTTCGGCATGTTCGCAACCACCCTGATTCTGGCCACCGGACTTTACGCAATGCCGCTGCAGGCGCTGGCCGCCAGCTATCACATCCTGCCTGTCGGGCTTGGTCTGCCTGCCGGCGGCATATTGCGGGTTGCAGAGCGGCTGACCGCGCAGAGCTTCATGCTTGGTATCCAGCTCGCCATGCCGTTCCTGCTCGCCGGGTTGCTCTGGCAGGCCGGGCTCGCCATCATCTCCAAGCTGGTGCCGGCACTGCAGATTTACATGGTCGCCATGCCGGGACAGACCCTGGGCGGCCTTGTGCTTGTGGTGCTGCTGGTGGGCGCCATCACCACAGCCTGGCTGCACGGCACGCAAATCGGCCTGACCCGACTATTGACGGGCTAAACGATGTCAGAAGACAAAGAAAGCCAAACCGAAGCCGCCACCCCGGCGCGGCTCGCCCGCTCCCAGTCCGAGGGTAACGCCCCGGTCTCGCACGAGCTTGCCTCCTTCGCCAATCTGAGCGCGGCCCTCATGGTCATCCTGACTCTTTCCCCACAGCTGGCCAGTGGCACGGCGCAGCATCTGGCCCAGTTGCTGGCCAATGCCGGCAAAGCGGACAGCGCGCCGGCTTTGCTCAGCGCCATGCGCCAGGCTGCCGGCATCGCAACACGAGCATTTCTGCCGCTGGCGCTGGCGGTGGCGATTACCGGCGCCGGCGTCGTGCTCGCCCAAACCAAGCTCGCCATGCGCTTGACCGCGATGGCCCCGGATTTTTCCCGCGTCAACCCGTTAACTGGCTTTGGCAAGCTGTTCGGCGCCAATCACGGCGTCGATGCCATTAAAAACGTCGCCAAGATCGTCGTCCTCAGCCTGGTGCTGTGGGCTACGCTTTCTGTCCAGCTTAAACTTCTTCCCGACAGCCTGAGGGAAGATCTCGGCGCCGGCATTGGCAGGTTGAGGACCGGAATCGTCGCCATTGCCGCTTCGCTTATCATCGTGCAGGCCTTCATAACGGTGCTGGACGTCGCCTGGTCGCAGGTCAATTTCGGCCGCTCGGTGCGAATGAGCAAAGAAGAAATCAAGCAGGAGACCAAGTCTTCCGACGGTGATCCGATGATGAAGGCCAAGCGCCAGGCGATTCGCAAGGCGCGGGCCAGGCAGAACTTGAAAAAAGCCATGTCGGCTGCGACAGTTGTGGTTACCAACCCGACCCACTACGCCGTCGCCTTGGCCTATGAGCGAAACACCTCGGCAGCACCCAAGATCGTCGCCAAGGGCAAGGGCGAGATCGCGGCGCGCATCCGCGAGCTGGCCGCCGAAAACCATGTCCCCATCGTTCCCAACCCGCCTCTGGCGCGGGCGCTGCACGCGCTCGATGTGGACAGTGAAATTCCCATGGAACACTACAAGGCGGTGGCGGACATCATCGCCTATATTTGGCGGCTGGAAGCGCAGGCGGCGCAGGCGCGAATGATTTAAGGACAAAGCCAGGAGCCGCTTTTTGAAAAAAGCGGCGCAGAAACTTTTGTTACTTCAGTGTACAGATGTCGCGACGATTTGGGCAAAAGTCAAAAAAAGTCTTTTTGGTTCTTTGCCGGCGGTTGGCTTTCTTCAAAAAAGAACTGCTTGCTTCCTCTAAATCTTGTGATAGGCGCGGCCGTGATAGATCAGCCCGGTGGTGTCGGGGCCCAGATGGATGGCCTTTACGCCGCAGAAGAACACGCTATGGGTGCCGATTTCCTGAATCTGGTCGATCGTGCAGTCAAACGCGGCGGCGGCGTTTTCCAGCACCGGGGAGCCGGTGGCCAGACGCAGCCATCTGGCCAGACCAAAGCGCTCGGCCATCGTCAAATTGCCGACACTGGCAAACGGGGCGGAGAGTTCCTG
>JAMFRY010000274.1 GCA_026225015.1 Alphaproteobacteria bacterium | reverse complement strand
CTCCATGCGGCGGATGCCTGTGGAGTACAGGGTTTCCAGAATCGCCCGCGCCCGGATGCCGTCATGCGTGGCCGGGTCGGCCTGGCTCAGCACCGATTCGATTTCGGCGATGGTCAGCAGCCCTTTCGGCAGGGTTTTAGGCTTGCGGGGCAGGTCCAGGTCGGCCGCCGGGTTGTAGAGCAGATGGTTTTGGCGGGTGAGCCATTTGAACCAGGCTTGCAGGGGCAGGAGCATGTTGAGCTGTGAGCTGACGCTGAGCGGCTGGCCGTTATGCTTGCGGTGGTGATAGACCGCGCGCTGGTAGCGCTCCAGAATCGGCCGCGTGATGTCTTGCGGCCGGGCCAGTCCGCGTTCGCCGCACCACTGGACGAACCGGGCGATGGCAAAGCGCTGCTGCGTGATGGTGCGCGCCGAGTAGCCGGTCACCGCCTCCCATTCATGGAACGCGGCTTGATAGGCCATCAGCAGATTTTGGGCGGGCGGAGGTGGCGCCGGTTTGCGCCCGGCCTGGCGAGGCCGAGGCATCGGCTCACGCCGAAGCGGCTAAGGGAAGTATGACGGTTTGCGCGTATGATCCGGCATAGCCGTTCACCCGTAAGGGGTGCGATTCCGGCTCTGGTTCCGGGGATTCGTCAAAACCCGTTTCTGCGCCTGGCTTTGCTGGCGTTTTGATGCTCCGCGAGGGGGCCGCGTTGGCCCCGCCATGACCCCGTGATGGCCCAGCCAACTGGGGTGATTCACCCCGCGAGGTTGATGTCGTAGGGGCAGAACAAAGCGAGTCCAGCGCGCCCACCTCAATCAGCCCCGGCAGATGCGGCGCGCCCGCCGCGATATCGCCATCGAACAGCAGCTCATATTCAAAACTCTGGCCCCGGCTGCCGCGATGGGTCAGCAAAAATTCGAGTGCGGCGAGCCGGTCCAGATGCAGCCGGCATTGCGTGTCGGCCAGGCCCGCGCGCCTGCGGATGTCAGCCCGGCTGAACCGTACATCGCCGGGGCGGATCGCTTTGGCTTTCGCCGCTTCCTGCACATGGGCAAAAATCACCGCCAGCATCCGGCGCGTCTGCGGCGGCAATTCATCCAGGCTGCGGCCCAGCACCTCATGCGCCAGCCGGTTGGCGATCTCGATATCGGCCAGCGTGGTCTCGACATATTCCACCATTCTGCCCTCGACCACGGCGCTGCGGATCGGGCGCTGGTGCTGGTGCAGCAGCGTGATGGCGTCGATCAGCGTCAGATATTTTTCATGGTCTCGCCGCGTCCGGGTGCGGTCATCGAGGAAGGTAAGCCGGTCGGCAAACGGGTTCACCACGGCAAGCGGGCGCAACAGACGCTGCGCGTTGCGGTGCAGATCAAGAATCGCCTGCTTCTCATGGCGGCGCACCAGCCCGGCCAATGTGCGTTTTTGCCGTTGCAGCCGGTGGATGGCGCGGGTCTGTTCGCGGTCCTCATCCACCGCCAGCACCAGGCAACGATTCATCAGCTCCTCATCGATATCAATCGCGGTCGTCGTCATCATCAGCATCACCGGCCCTTCGACCCGGTATTCCTGGGTCACCAGATTGCCGGTTTTCGGGTCGCTGCCGGTGCTGGCGATGGTCAGCTCGCCCTCGGACTGCAAAAGTTTGAGCGCGTAGGATGCCCGCGCAGCACCCTCCTCCTCGGCCAGTGCCAGAATCCGGTGCTTGAGGCTGATCTCGCCCATGTAGAACAGGCTCTGCCCGGTCATCGCGCTGTACTGCACGCGCTCCTCCGGCGGCACGAAGGCCAGCACCGCCTCCATCAGCGCCGATTTACCGGCCGCACTCGATGACTGGATGACCACGGCCAAGGGGGCAGTCAATTTGCGCGAGACCGCTGCCAGATATCCGACCAGTTTGTTGGTGGCTTCCCCGGCAATGCCGCAGGCATCAAAATCCACCAGAATCCGGTCCAGCAGGTTGTCGCTTTTCAGCAGGGCAAGGGCGGCCTGCCGGGCTTCCTCGTCCATCGTCACGGCCTCGGCCAGTTTGGGAGCAAGGGCTTTTTTGATGGCCTCGTCCTGCAACTCTTCGAGTTTCAGCAGCACACGGCCGAGATCGGCTTTCAGCACATCCTCCGGCACTTGCAGCTCAATCGCCGCCTGGGTCAAAAAACTCGCCCGCGCGCGGGCATTGTACAAATCCAGCGCATCGACATGGAATGCCCCCCCGCATGAGGCGAGAAGATTCACCTTCAGCACGTCATGCGCCAGGTTGCGCGCCAGACCGCGCACCCGCCATCTGCGGTCGCCAAAACTGAGTATGGTTTCCGTCTCGCTCACCTCGGCGGGGATTTCTTCCGGCGAGGCCGGGATGCGCGCCGCCGGTAAAGGCGGCGCGGGCAAAGCGGCAACCGGTTCGTGCGTTTTTTCATTCTTCGCGGCTACGGGTGGGGTGGGTTTTGGCTGGGGGTTGATCGACTCCGGCCCGGTTGTTT
>JAMFRY010000273.1 GCA_026225015.1 Alphaproteobacteria bacterium | reverse complement strand
TCGGCGCCGCCAACCTTTCCGATGGCCCAGATGCCGGCGGCGCTGACCAGCAATGTGCAGAGCAATAGCGGGCCATGGCCGAAATAGAGCAATGCGGCGCCAAGCACGAGACCCACCAGCGAGCCGAACGTGCCGGGCGCGACCGGCGCGAAGCCGGCGCCGCCGCCGCTGGCGATGAATCTCGGCATATCCATGCGCAACTCCCCTAAGATTGCAGCCAAGGCTCAAGTGGGCTTGTCGCCTGTCCGGTTTGCAAGGCGCGGTAGATGACGATGCTCTCGGTCACCCGCTGTACATAGTTACGGGTCTCGGAGAATGGTATCTCCTCCACCCAATCGACGAGATCGGCGCCGCCGGCGGCGGCGCCCATTTCCGGGTCGCCATTCTCGGCCAGCCAGGCCGCGACATTGCTGGGACCCGCATTATAGGCGGCGATCGCCAGCGGCAGGCAGTTGCCGAAGCTCTGCAGCAGGCCGTTAAAATAGGCGCTGCCCAGCGTCATGTTGGTCTGCGGGTCGGTCAGATCGCCGCCGAAGGGAATGCCGTTCTTGGCGGCGGTGCGGCGCGCCGTCTCCGGCATCAACTGCATCAGCCCGACCGCGCCGGCGCCGCTGACCGCGCTCGCATTGAAACTGCTTTCCTGCCGCATGACGCCATAGGCGATGGCGGGCTCCAGGCCGGAAGGCGGATCGACCGGCATCGGCCAACCCTCGCGGATCAGCATCTGCCCGGCGATGCCGGCGCTGCGGGCGATGGCAACCGCACTTTGCGGATAGCCCAGCCCGAGGGCAAGTTTCGCCGCCAATGCGCGGTTGCGGTCATCGGCGGCGACCTGGCCCAGCCGGTTGAGGAAAATCTGCGCGTCATCCGGATCCTGCATTTGCGTCAGCAGCGCCGCCGCGCGGGGTAGTTCCATCACGGCGAAATCCAGCGCATCCTGCGCGGAGAATCCTGGCTCCGGCATGTTCACGATGCGCGCGGCCAAGGCACCGGGGTTATCACCCAGGGCCAAAGCGGCAAGCTGGCCGTAATAAGTGTCGGGATACAGGGCGGCGTGTTCGTAATCCGCCTGCGCGGCCAAGCCGGATTCGGTTCGCGCCCGCCAGTAATAGGCCCGCGCCTGGGTGATGACGGCGCTACTGGCGGCGGCGAGGTTGGTAAACCAGGTGGCGGCATCGCTGGGGTCCTTCAAAAACCGCAGGAGCAAAAAACCGGCAAGAAAATCGCGGTCGGCGAGTTGGCCGCTGGCACCTTGGCTGGGCGGATCGACGGCGATGACGACCTGATAGGCATCTTTCGCATCCCCTTCGGAAAGCAGGGCGCGCGCCAACTGGTCCTGGGCCGGCCAGTATAGCGGCCGCGCATCTGCTGCTGCCGCCTCGGCCGCAGCTTTGGCCTGGGATCGCCATGCCGCAACCGCATCAGTATCGTTGCCCTCGGCGTGCAGGGTTTGCACCTGGGCCAGAAATGGGTCCGCGGGAGGGCCTAGGCTTGGCGTATAGGTGCCGGCCGCCTGCGCCTCGCGTAAACGGAGCAGGCCCTGTTCCGGCCAGTCCGGGCTTGAGTTGATAAAGTTCTGAATCTCGTCGGCCGTGCCGCCGCCGGGGCAGAGCAATTGAAAAAACGTCACCAGCTTCACCAATAGCGGGTCGCCGGTGGCCTGCGCCAGCGCCAATGCGTCCGTCCAGTCGCCGGATTTCACGTCCTGCATGATCTGCGGTGGTGCGCCCGCCGGCAAGGCAGCCTGCTGCGCGCCAGCCTCCCTTGGCGGAACCAGGAGCAGCAATCCGGCAAGCAGAATCGGCAGAACTCGCATGCCTCAAGGTTTAGCATCCCCTGGCTTGCAGGCCATCCCCCATCGGCCTAACTCGGCACGACAGGAGTTTACGGGATGTTTCACGGTTCACTGGTTGCGCTGGTTACCCCAATGCGGGCGGATGGCAGCATCGACGAGGATGCCTATGCGCGGCTGATCGAATGGCAGATTGCCGAGGGAACCCAAGGCCTGGTGCCGGTGGGGACGACTGGGGAATCGCCGACGCTGACGCATGATGAACATAAACGCGTGGTGGAACTGGCGATCAAAACCGCGAAGGGCAGGGTGCCCATCATGGCCGGCGCCGGTTCCAATTCCACCGCTGAGGCCATCGGCCTGGCGCAACACGCCAGGAAGGCCGGCGCCGATGCGGTGCTCGTGGTCACCCCCTATTATAATAAGCCGACCCAGGAAGGGCTGTACCGGCACTACATCGCGATTGCCGATGCCGCGGATATTCCCATCTATATATACAACATCCCCGGCCGTTCGGTCATCGACATGTCGGTGGAGACCATGGCCCGGCTGGCCGAGCACAAGAACATCGTCGGCGTGAAAGATGCCACGGCCAATCTCACCCGGCCGCTGCACACCACGCGCGCCTGTGGGACCGGCTTCATCCAGCTTTCCGGCGAGGATCACACAGCACTCGCCTTTCTTGCCTCCGGCGGACATGGCTGCATCTCCGTCACCGCCAATATCACGCCCCGGCTTTGCGCCGAAATGCATGCGGCCTGGGGGCAAGGCGAGCTGCGCAAGGCCATGGAAATCCAGTCCAGGCTGGTGCCGCTGCATGATGCGATGTTCGCGGAATCGAATCCCGGCCCGGTGAAATACGCCGCCTCGCTGTTTGGCTACGGCAGTGCATTCTGCCGCCTGCCGTTGGCGCCGATCTCCGAGATCAATGCCGCAAAAATGCGCGCTGCCCTGGCCGGACTAGGCCTGCTCGACTGATGGCCGATAATCCCCCCTCGAAGGGCAAATCCGGCTTCATCTCGCACGGCATCGCCTCGCAGAACCGCAAGGCCCATTTCGATTACAAAATACTCTCGACCGTGGAAGCCGGCATCGTGCTGCGCGGGGTGGAGGTGAAATCACTGCGTCTCGGCCGCGCCACGCTCACTGAAGCCTGGGCTGGCGAGCGCGATGGGGAGCTGTATCTCTTCAACGCCTATATACCGGAATATCAGGGCGGCGTGCTCTCGCGCTTCGACGTGCGTGGCCCGCGCAAGCTGCTGGTCAAGCGCCGGGAGCGCAACGAGCTGATGGGGGCCATCGCGCGCGAGGGGCATACCGTCGTGCCGCTGGATATTCACTTCAACCCGCGCGGCCTGGCGAAGGTGACGTTGGGCGTTGCAGAAGGAAGGCAGAAGCATGATAAACGCCAGATGATCGCCGCGCGCGATTGGCAACGCGACAAGGCCCGTCTGCTCCGCAACAAATGAGGCAACCCCATGGCTGAGAATGACCCGCCCTCCGTTATCGGGAAGATCAAAAACAAGCTGATTGGCGCCAAGCAGGAATGGGCAAAAGACGGCCGGCTGTTGACCGGCAAGACTGCGCCGCGCGAGCAGCGTTTGCCGCCGGGCCAGCGCCTGGTGAAAGACTGGCCGGTATTGGATCTCGGCATCCAGCCGCAAATTCCAACCTCAAGCTACAGCCTGACGCTGGATGGCGCGGTGGAACACCCCGTCACGCTGGACTGGGTGGCGTTGATGGCGTTGCCGCAGAGCGAGCAGGTCTCTGACATGCATTGCGTCACGCAATGGTCGAATTACGACAACCACTGGCGCGGCATCTCGGCTGCGGTGATTCTGGCGCTGGTTCAACCCAAACCCCAGGCTAGGCATATCATTTTCCATAGCCATGACGGCTACACCACGAATGTCCGGCTAGAGCAGTTCGACCAGCCTGATTGCATGCTGGTGCATCACTGGAACGGCCAGCCGATCAGCCGCCAGCATGGCGGGCCGCTGCGCGGGATGATTCCCCGATTCTATTTGTGGAAATCCGCAAAATGGCTGCAACGCATGGAATTTACCGAGGCGGACGGTCCCGGTTTCTGGGAGACCCGCGGCTACAACAACAACGCCGATCCGTGGCAGGAAGAGCGTTATAGTTGAGGGTTAATACCAGGCGCCTTTGTGATTGATGCTCTTACCCCGCAACCCCGCCATGCCCGGCAAAAGCCGCACATCCACGACTTAAGCTTCCACTTGTACCTTGTTGAAGCAAGCTCATGGATGCCCCGCGGCGTACAAACGCGCCTTCGGGGGGCATGATGGCGGAGCCGCCGAGAGTGAGGCCCACCGTTAGTTGGTATCATTTAGTTTTTCTTTGATCCGCGCGACAACATCCTCGAACATCACGGTGCTTAAACGTTTTGTGCTCGTATTGTACCGGGAGACATGGTAGCTGTTGGCGATCAGCAATCCCGGTTTTGCTTCGTGCAGGGCGCCGTGGGTGAATTTATGCGCGCTCAGCTTCAGATCAAGCGCCCGCAGGCTCATCTGATGCGCGACGGTTCCCAGAGCCAGGATGGCCACCAGCCTCGGCATGGCAGCGATCTCGTCCCGCAGGAACGGATTGCAGGTTTTATTCTCAAGCGGTGTCGGCAGATTCTCCGGGGGCACGCAGCGCACAGCGTTGGTGATGCGCGTATCGGTCAATTCCAGCCCGTCATCGGCGGATTGCGCATATTGGCCTTTTGCCAAGCCGAATTTCAACAATGTGGTGTAAAGCAGAAGTCCGGCATAGTCGCCGGTGAATGGTCGGCCGGTCCGGTTGGCCCCGCGCACGCCCGGCGCCAGCCCCACCACCAGCAGCCGCGCCGTCAACGCGCCGAAGCTCGGCACCGGCGCGTTATGCCAGTCGGGTTCCTTCGCGCGATTATTTGTGCGGTATTCCACCAGCCGCGGGCAAAGTGGACAGTTGTGACTGGGACAATTTATCATGTTGATTGCGTCGCTTCTTTTCCGCGGGGCCGAGGCCAGGTTACGAGTGTTTATGGTGATGGCGCAGACCGCCAATGGAATAGTACGAACGTTCCAAGCTACGCTGTTGACGTGTTAGATAATTTAACAGAAAGAGAGGTGGCGCTCATGAAACCGGTATTATGATCCTAATCGCAGTAGGCGCAAACCTGCCGGGCCTGGCCGGACAAACTCCGATCGAGACCTGCGTGGCCGCCGTCGACGCGTTGGCGGCGGTTCCGGGCCTCAAAGTGATTACGGCCTCCCCCTGGTATCGCAGCGCGGCGATTTCCCGAATCGCCCGGGCGGACTCCTATAACGGGCCGGATTTCTGCAATGGCGTCGTGCGGATGGAAGGCGAAATGGCGCCTGTCGCATTGCTGACAACTTTGCAGGAGATCGAGAACCGCTTTGGCCGTCAGCGCGGCTTGATCGATGCCCCCCGCACCCTGGATTTGGACATTATCGACCTGAACGGTGCGATCCGGGCCATTCCGCCGGTTATTCTGCCGCATCCGCGCGCCCATTTGCGCGCCTTTGTGTTGCGCCCGCTCCTGGATGTGGCGCCCGGCTGGCGGCATCCGGCCCTGCATCTGGGGGTAGCTTCGCTGCTGGCCGACCTGCCCCCGCAAGCCATCGCGCCTTGGGATTCCTGACCACGGCGGACAGCTTCGCCAAATCAGCGAGCCGCTCTGCCTTGCAATGCGTTAACCCGTGGCGTATTTGACGCTTTTGATGTTCATTTTTTAAGCTGGAGACCCATGGATGGCCCGCGTCACGGTCGAAGATTGCGTACTCAAGGTTCCCAACCGGTTCGAGCTGGTGCTGTTAAGCGCGCAGCGCGCCCGCAATATCAGCCGGGGCGAGCAACTGACCATCGACCGGGATAATGACAAGAACCCGGTGGTCGCCTTGCGTGAAATCGCCGAGGAAACCCTGCGGCTTTCCGATCTGGAGCAGGATCTGGTGAAATCCCTCTCGCGCGTGCCGGAACCCGAGCCGGTGGACGAGGAAGTGCTCGACCTGATCCCGACCGACCAGAATATCTTTGGTCTGCAGGATGTCTCCGCCGAGGAAGAAGCCGCGGCTCTCGCAGCCGAGTCCGAGGAAATGACGCCTGAGGATATCCAGGCCGCCATCGAGGCCGAACTCGGCGGCAAGTCCCGCCGCTAGCAGGCCGCATGACAGGGGGGCGTAAAGAGCCACGCCTGCGTTTCGCCCCAGAGGGTGCTGTCTCTGGGGGTGCGGTTGCTGGGGGCGCCCTTTCTGGCGGCCCCGCCGGGGGTCTCGTCCATCCGGAACTGGCGCCGCTGCTCTCCCATATCGCCGCTTATGACGGCAAATCCGACCCGGCATTGATCGACGCGGCGTATTCGATCGCGTTCGATGCGCATGCGGTCCAGAAACGTGATAACGGCGAGCCCTATATCACCCACCCCCTGGCGGTCGCCAATATACTCGCCGGCTACCGGCTGGACTCGTCTTCGATCATCACCGCGCTGCTGCATGACGTGGTCGAGGACACGCCGGTCACCCTGGCTGCGGTGCAGAAGAAATTTGGGCAGGAAGTCGCCGGCCTGGTGGACGGCGTGACCAAGCTGACCCGGCTGGAACTGCAATCGGACCGCACCAAGCAGGCGGAGAATTTCCGCAAGCTGGTTTTGGCGATGAGCAAGGATATCCGTGTGCTCATCGTCAAGCTGGCGGACCGGTTGCATAACATGCGCACCTTGAACGCGGTGGAAAAGCCCGATCGGCGACAGCGCATCGCCCGCGAGACGATGGAAATCTACGCACCCTTGGCCGAGCGGATCGGCATGGAATCGGTCAAGACCGAGCTGCAAACGCATGCATTCGCGGAGCTGGACCCGGAAGCCTATGACACCATCCAGGCCAGGCTGAATTTTCTGCGCGGCCAGGGCGCGGATGTGATCGAGGAAGTGCGCAAGGAATTGCTGCGCGTCTGCCGCGATGCCGAAGTCGAGGTGGTGGAAATTGCCGGCCGCGAGAAGTCGCCTTATTCCATCTGGGAGAAAATGCAGCGGCGCAATGTCGCCTTCGAGCAGCTCTCCGACATCATGGCGTTTCGCATTATCGTGCCGACGCGCGAGGCCTGCTACATGGCGCTTGGCGCGATTCACGCGGCTTTCCCGGTCATCGCCGGCCGCTTCAAGGATTATATCTCTACGCCGAAGGCGAATGGCTATCAATCGCTGCATACCGGCGTGACCTTGCGGCATCCGCGCAACCAGAAGATCGAGCTGCAAATCCGCACGCTGGAGATGCAGATCATCGCGGAAAACGGCGTCGCCGCGCATTGGCTGTACAAGCAGGCGGATGCCACGCCGGCGGATTTGAAGCAGTTCCGCTGGGTGCAGGATTTACTGGAAATTCTGGAAAACTCCGCGGCGCCCGATGAGTTTCTGGAAAACACCAAGCTCGAACTCTACCAGGACCAGGTGTTCTGCTTCACGCCGAAGGGCCAGCTCATTCAGCTCCCGCGCGGCGCCACCTCGGTGGATTTTGCCTATGCGGTGCATAGCCAGATCGGCGACACCTGCGTTGGCGCCCGCATCAATGGCCGGCTGATGCCGCTGCGCTACGAGCTGCAAAATGGCGATCAGGTGGAAATCCTCACCGCCCGCGGCGGCACGCCCTCGCCGGCCTGGGAGCGCTTTGTCGTTACCGGCAAGGCGCGCGCCCGCATCCGCCTCTTCCTCACCCAGCACATGCGCGATCAGCATCGCGACCAGGGCAAGTCCGAGCTGGCGAAGGCCTTCCGCCAGGAAGGGGT
>JAMFRY010000272.1 GCA_026225015.1 Alphaproteobacteria bacterium | reverse complement strand
TCCGAATACGCCGGCCGATCCTTACGCCGCCACCAGTTATCAGGGAAAGACGAGCGCCACGCCGACATTTAATCTGGGGTTGGTCTATCAGCCGACCAATTCCGACACCTTGCGCTGGCTGGTGGGGCGCGCCGTGCAGGCGCCGAGCCTGATCGATTTTGGGGTCAACATACAATCAAGTGAAGCCGGTTTTCCCCTCGTTTTCGCCGGCAGCCCAGATCTCAAACCCACGGTGTCGACCAATTACGAAATGGATTATGACAAAACCATTCCGGTACTCGATTCCACACTACGGACCGCAATCTATCTTAATGACACGCGGGATTTCCTGATCTCCGCGCCGTCGAATACGTTGGGATTTCAAAATGGAATAATCCAAGCCCATTCCGCCAATGTCGGTTCCGGCGAGGCGCTGGGCGGTGAAATCGGCTTGCAAGGCGCGAACGCCGCCGGCTTGCGTTGGGATGCCTCCTATACCCTTTCGGTGGTGCGGGACAAACTCAGCAGCGGGCCGCCAGCGACGCCACTGCAATGGAACGACACAACCCCGACCAGCGCTTTCGTTCTTGGCCTCGGCTATAGCTGGAACAAATTTGAAGCCGACCTGCAGGGCAAATGGCAGGCGCGCTACACCGACTATTTCTATGCGCTCACGGCGCGAGGCGCGACCTATGTCCCTGTTACAATTTCCAACTATGTAACGCTGAATGCCCGCCTTGCCTACCAGCTTATGCCAAAGCTTACGCTGGCGGTATCCGGGCAGCAGCTGCAATCGGCGCAAACCATCGAAACCGCGGGCCTTGAGCCGGAACGGCGCATTCTCTTCAGCGTCACCTATGGCTTTTGATTCATCACGCCAGCCCGCCTCATCCGAAGCTGGCGGATTTCAACCCAAATCTGGAAAATAGGGGTCACCGTGAACAGATTCTATCCAGCGCTCATTTGCGCCAGCATATTTTTGGTACCAGCATCAGGTTACGCTGCCGTTACCGCGAAGGACGTCCAGGTTGCCGGCCGCGTGCTTGGCTTCACCACCTCGCCGCTCACCGGCAATGTGAAACTTGGCATCGTCTATGATCCCGCCAATGCCGGCTCCGCAGCCGATGAGGCGGCGCTGGTCGGCATACTCGGCGCCGGCCTGGCTGTCGGCAGCGTCACGCTCGTGCCCTTGCCGATCCCGATCGCCAATGTCGCAACTGCATCCTCCGATGTCATATTCCTAACCGCCGGGCTTGGAGCCGCGGCGGCGCAGGCCGGCACGCGGGCGGCGGCGGAGAAAATTCTCTGCATCACTACCGATCTCGCCGCCACCCAGGCCGGCAGTTGCGCGGTGGATGTGCAAACCACGCCCAGCGTGCAGATCACGGTGAACAAAGCCACCGCGGCCGCCAGCGGAGTGAGCTTCGCTTCGGCCTTCATGCTGATGATTACCGAAATCTGAAGCCGCCGGCTGCGCCTGGATTGATCCCGGCGCAGCAAGGCAAGCCGTAGATGCCCCGCAGCGTACACAGGCGCCTTCGCGGGGAGGGCTCAGACGGTCTCGTTGATCAGCCGATCGATCGGGTCCCAGGCATAGGCGGTTTGCGGGATGTCGGAACCGCCGACGCGGGTGGTGCTGATCGCCACCCGCTTGCCGCCCAGGTGTTCGTAGAAAAAAGTCGAAGGATTGTCGCGCAGCACCCAGGCGAAGGCGGATTTGCAGCCCATCGCGGCAAGATGCTGGCCGGAGGCGCGCAGCAACATGCGGCCGAGGCCGTTTTCGCGCCAGTCGTCCTGAACGTAGAGGGTTTCCACCTCGCCTTCCGCCACCGCCTCGCCGCGATGGCGCCTGGCGGTGGAAAAGCCCACCACCCGCGCGCCGCCGGTATCCGGAGTGGAGAGCACCGCGACATGCACGCCGAGCCCGATCCGGATGGCCCGTTCGTAATAGGCGGTCTGGCGGGCGATAGAGAGATTGGCGAGGAAATCATCCGGCAGCACGCCGGCATAGGTGCTGCGCCAGCTCGATACATGCACGGCGCCGATACCGGACGCGTCGATTGGGCGGGCGCGGCGGATCGCGATCAAGCGGCTTTTTCCAACATGGCGGCGAAAAAACCGTCTGTGCCATGCTTCAAGGGGGTCAGCCGCAGCATCGGTCCGTGCAGCGCCGGCGGCAGCTTGTCACCGAGGTCCAACCGCCGGAAATCCGGATGCCTGGCTAAAAAACCTTCCACCTGCGCCTCGTTCTCCTCATCCAACAGCGAACATGTGGCGTAAATGAGCCTGCCGCCGGGTTTCACCAAACGCTGCGCCTGATCGAGGATCATCGCCTGTTTCGGCATGATCTCAGCAAGGTCGGTTTCCTTCAAGCGTAATCTTGCATCGGGATTGCGGCGCCAAGTGCCGGTGCCAGTGCAGGGCGCATCTACCAGCACGCGGTCGAATTTTTGTCCTTGGCGTTTCAACCATTTATCGCCTGCCTCCAGCAGATGCCGCTCGGCATTATGCACGCCGGCGCGGCGCAGGCGCTTGATGGCGCCGTCCAGGCGCGGCGCGGATACGTCGCAGGCGACGATATGGCCCTTGTTTTCCATCGTCATGGCGATGGCGAGCGTCTTGCCCCCTGCCCCGGCGCAGTAGTCGGCGACGCGCATGCCGGGCTCGGCGCCGACAATGAGCGCGATCAGCTGGCTGCCTTCATCCTGAATCTCTACTCCGCCGGATTGAAAAACTTTGCTCGCCGTCACGGACTGGCGTCCTGCCAGCCGCAGCCCCCAAGGGCTGTAGGGCGTCGGCTTGGCGAACAGTTTTTCCGCTGCCAAATCGTTCAAGGCTTCCTCGCGCGTCGATTTGAGGATGTTGACGCGCATGTCTAGCGGCGCGGTCTCCGCCAAAGCGCGCATTTCCGCTTCAAGCGCATCGCCGAAGCGGGCCTGCAGGCGGGAGAAAATCCAATCCGGCACTTCATATTTGACCGAATCCGGCATGTTGGGATGTTCCAGCGTGTGGCCGGCGAATTTCTCCAGCGTCAGGCTCTCGGCTTCGGAGAGCGGCGGCGGGCCGTAGCGGCCGGAGGTGAAGGCCAGGGCGATCTTATGCGGCGTCATGCCGGTGAAAATCGCCTGTGCGGCGAGCAGCAGACGCGGCGTTGGTTCAGCCCCGAATTTCTCCAGCCACCAGCCCAGATGCCGCCGCGCGCGCAGCACGCCCCAGACCAGCGTGCTGACCTCCCTTCGGTCGCCGGCGCCGATGAAGCGGCGATTGCGGAAGAAGGAATTGGCCACCGCATCGGCCGGGCGCGCATCGGCTTCGATTTCGGCCAGAAGGTCGATGGCGGCGGCGAGTTGTCCGGCAGGGGTCATATTTTATAAAACAGTCAAGTAGGGCGGGCAACGCCCGCCATTTTTCAAGGAAGATGGCGGGCGCTGCTCGCCCTACTCTTGCCGATAATTCGGCGCTTCGCGGGTGATGGCCACATCATGCACGTGGCTTTCACGCAAGCCGGCGCCGGTGATACGGCGGAATTTGGCTTCGGTTTGCAAGGCCTCGATATTGGCGCTGCCGGTGTAGCCCATGCCGGCGCGCAGGCCACCGACGAGTTGATGCACCACCGCTTCCATCGGGCCCTTATACCCCACACGGCCTTCGATGCCTTCGGGGACCAGCTTCAGCGTGTCCTTGATTTCCTGCTGGAAATAGCGATCCGCCGAGCCGCGCGCCATCGCGCCGATACTTCCCATGCCGCGATAGGATTTGTAGCTACGGCCTTGATATAGAAAGACTTCACCCGGCGCTTCATCGGTGCCGGCGAGCATCGAGCCGACCATGACCGCATCCGCGCCGGCGGCGATGGCCTTTACCATGTCGCCACTGGCGCGGATGCCGCCATCGGCGATGCAGGGGATGTTGCGGGCGCGGCAGGCGGCGGCGGTTTCCAGCACGGCGGAGAATTGCGGTACGCCGACCCCCGCCACCACCCGGGTGGTGCAGATGCTGCCCGGCCCGATACCGATTTTGATGGCGTCCGCGCCGGCATCGATCAACGCCTTCGCGCCCTCCGGCGTGGCGACATTGCC
>JAMFRY010000271.1 GCA_026225015.1 Alphaproteobacteria bacterium | reverse complement strand
CCGCACCCGTGCTGCCGGGTAAAGCGAAAAGATAGGTGCCGCCGGCAACGCCGCCGAGCGCGCGGGATTGGATCGTCGAGGTACCGATTTTCTGAAAGCTCAGCATTCGGAACAATTCGCCGAAGCCCTCGATGGTTTTTTCCAGCACGCGGTTGAAGGCTTCGGGCGTGACATCGCGCCCGGTAATGCCGGTGCCGCCGGTGCTGATCACCACATCGATTTTTGGATCCGCGATCCAGGCGCGCAATTGGGACTCCAGCAGGTCGGCATCATCTTTCACGATTCCGCGCGCCACCAGATGATGGCCGGCGGCTGCAATGCGCGAGGCCAGGGTATCGCCGGAGCTGTCGTTGGATTCGTTGCGGGTATCAGAGACGGTGAGGATCGCGATATTCACGGGAGCAAAGACCCGGGTTTCGTCGAGCCGGCTCATCGGTTAGTTGGCGCTGGCCAGCGCGTTGTAGTGCCAAAGCTGCGGAAAATTACCCTCGGCAATATCGTCCAGACTGCGCGGACGCAAACCGATTTCTTCCGCATAAATCCAGCTATCCGCCAGAACCTGACGCACGAAACGCCGGGTTTCGTCATTCGGAATCGTTTCGATGAAGACCAGGGGATCACTGTCTTTCTGGAGCGCGCCATACCAGTCCGCGGCGGCGTTGGGTCCGGCGTTATAGCTGGCGAGAATGGCCAGCAGGTTTTCGTTAATGCCGGGCTGTTCGCCCAGGTAATGGATATAGCCCTGGCCGAGCGCCAGATTTGCCGAAGGGTCGCTGGCGGCGCCGGCAATGCCCTGGTTGCGGGCAATGAAATGCGCGGTTACCGGCATCAGCTGCATCAGGCCGCGGGCGCCGGCGGGCGATACGGCTTGCGAATCGAAACCCGATTCGGTGCGGGTAAGTGCGTAGACCAGCGGCGGGTCCACGGTGAAGCCGCCATTCGGATGCAGTGCTGGAAGCGGCAGGCGGGCATCGGCGATTTCATTATCGGCAATAGGGGTTTGGCCGGCGATGGCGATGGCGATGTCCAACAGCCCGGCATGTGCGGCAACCGCCATGACCGAATGGGCAAAGCCAACATCATTCTGCATGCCGGGCCATAAAGCCCGCAAAGCGGTGGCCGCCTCGCCGGTTTGCCCAAGCTGCAACAGCGCGAAGGCCAGATGGCCGTCAGGTGCTGCATCAACGGCGGTAATATCGGCTTCCGTCAGCGTCGCGGCGATGCCGGTGGGTCCAAAGCCCTGTCCGAGCAGGCGGCCGGCCAGCATGCCGTAGAAGCTGTCATCCGCCCAGGAGGCTTGGCGCAGCCAGTTCAGGTAATCCCCCGGCTGGCGCAACCGCAGCGCCGCGCGGGCAGACCAGAACTGGGCGGCGGCGCGGTCGTCATCGGAGATATTTTCCATTTTCGCCGCTTGCACGAATAATGGCTGCGCCGCTTCGATGTCGCCATGCTCCCAGTTCGTCAGCCCATGCAAGAAAACATGGCGCCAGGCGCTATTATCCGGCGCCAAAGCGGGTTTGGCGGCGCCGGATGGGGTTAAGGACGCCTCCGGCAGCAAAGTGAGCTGCGGCGCGTTCAGGGTTGCGGCGCTGCCCGGCGATTTTTTCCGCAACAGCGCATAGATCGCCGGGGCGGCCGGCTCGCTGCCATATTGCGCCAGCCAGGATTTAAGCTCCGCGACCGAGCTGATATAGTCCGAACTCAAATAGCGGTCCGCCAGAATGGGGCCGACCAGCGTGGTGTCGTCCAGCCGGCCGATCATGGCATCCGCCGCCCGGAAATCGCCGTGGTCCTGCAGCGTGAGAATCCGGCCATATTGCGCAAGCGCGCTAGGCGGCAACGGCTGCGGCAGCACGATTTCCATATCCGGCAACGGCGCATCGCGCGGCGTTGCATAGGCGACAGACTGCGCATCCGTGGTGATTGCCGGCGTGGCGGGCGCCGGTGTGCCAAGTGCTGGAATGACAGGGGATGAATTTGTACCCGATCCTGTCCCCGAACTCTGGGACCTTGCCCAAGCCACCGCGCCGGGCGCGGTGTTGAGGACAAGAAACGCCGCTGTGGCCAGGCCAATTTTCGCGGCATTCAGGCGGGTGAGCGTTTGGAGGGCTCCGCGCATACCCAAAGCCGGTACACAGCCGGGGCGCAGGGCGCAAGCCCTGGAGACGACATTGTTGCCTGTTTTTTAGGCAATGCTAATGGTTTCCTAAGATTATTTCGGGCATTTTTGCTCACAATTACGTGAGTTTAATGTTCACGCATGGTTTTCCAGCCAGCTTCGCAGGGCCAGCAAATCGTGCCAGGACTCGCGTTTGGCGGCGGCAGAGCGCAGCAGATAGGCCGGATGAAAGGTCGGCAGACAGGGGATTTGCGCAGGCAAACCCTGGATTTCAAGCTTCTGCCATTGGCCGCGCAACCGCGTGATGCCGGTATTGCGCGCCGGCGCCGGGAGCAGGGCCTTGGCCGAGATGGCGCCGAGCAATACCAGGCAGGCCGGGTTTATCAATGTGATGTGGCGATGTAAAAACGGCAAACAAACGGCGATTTCGGCGTCGGTCGGGGCCCGGTTGCCCGGCGGGCGCCAGGGCACGGTGTTGACGATCCTGACGAGGGAGCGGTCAAGGCCGATGCTGGCCAGCATTTTATCCAACAAGAGTCCGGCAGGGCCGACGAACGGCCGGCCGATCCGGTCTTCTTCCGCGCCCGGCGCCTCGCCGATGAGCATGATTTTAGCCTGTTCGGCGCCGTCGGCGAATACCAGCTGGGTTGCGGTGTCGCGCAGCGCGCAGCCGGTAAATCCTGCCAAGGCTTGCCGCAGCGCGTCCAGCGTGGTGCAGGACGCCGCGATATTGGCGGCATCGGTTGGGCCTAAGGGCAGGGCGGTCGGCCTGGACGGCGATCGGATGGCTTGCACGGCGGCGGGGGAAATAGGTGGCGGAGGCTTGGCCGCAAGACGCCGGTCCTGCGGCGCGTCCATCAGATACTCGTCGGCGCCCCATTCGATCTGCAGGGCGATCTGGTCAGCCAAGGCGTTCAACATGTTCACGGATTGATAGTGACTGGGTACGCACTTTACGCAAGGGGAGTGCGCTCCTTATACGGGGTTACGGGTATTCAGGAGAAGAGTGATTATGTCAGAGCAGCTTGAGCCGCGCGAGAGCATGGAATTCGACGTGCTGGTCGTGGGCGCCGGGCCGGCCGGGTTATCGGCCGCGATTCGCCTGAAGCAGTTCAACCCGGAAATTTCCGTCTGCGTGGTGGAGAAGGGCGGCGAGGTGGGGGCGCATATCCTCTCCGGCGCCGTGCTTGAGCCGCGCGCGCTGAAGGAGTTGTTTCCCGATTGCGATCCCGGGCTGATCCCGTTGGCGACGCCGGTGACGGAAGACCGGTTCATCTATCTGACCGAGACCAGGGCGTTCAAATCGCCGATCACGCCGAACACCATGCATAATGAGGGTAATTACGTCGTCTCGCTTGGCAATGTGGTGCGCTGGCTCGGCCAGCAGGCGGAAGAGGCGGGGGTAGAAATCTATCCCGGCTTCGCCGCCGCGGAGGCGCTGATCGAAGACGGGCGCGTGGTGGGGGTCGCCACCGGCGATATGGGCATTGGCAAGGACGGCGCGCCCACCGGCAATTTCGCGCGCGGCATGGAGTTGCGCGCCACCTACACCATTTTCGCGGAAGGCTGCCGCGGCTCGCTCTCCAAGCAGTTGATGAAGACCTATGACCTGAACGCCGATAACGATCCGCAGACCTATGCGATCGGCATCAAGGAGCTTTGGGAAGTCAAGCCGGAGCATTTCAAGGCAGGTCTGACGATCCATACCATCGGCTGGCCGCTGACCTCGGATGTGTATGGCGGCTCCGCCATTTATTTCTTCGGCGAGAATTTGATGGCGTATAGCTTTGTTGTCGGGCTGGATTACAGCAACCCGTTCCTCTCGCCCTTTCAGGAGATGCAGCGCTACAAGACGCACCCGGCGATCAAACCCTTCTTCGAGGGCGCCAAGCGCATTTCCTACGGCGCCCGCGCGTTGAACGAAGGCGGGCTTCAATCCTTGCCGAAGCTGACCTTTCCGGGCGGCGTACTGATCGGCTGCGCGGCGGGGACGTTGAACGTCGCGAAAATCAAAGGCACCCATACCGCTATGAAATCCGGCATGGTTGCCGCCGAGGCCATCGCCGAAGCCCTGGCCAGCAACAAGCCTGATGAAGTGACCGCCTATGCGGAACGGCTGAAGGAAAGCTGGGTGTGGCCGGAATTGCACGCGGTTCGCAATATCCGGCCGGGATTTGCCAAATTCGGGCTGTTCGGCGGGGCGATCAATGCCGTGCTCGAGATGTATATCTTCAAAGGCAAGATGCCCTGGACGCTGAAAAATCATAACGATTACGACCACCTGCAGAAGGCCAAGGACGCCAAGCCGATCACCTATCCGAAACCGGATGGGAAGCTGACCTTCGACCGGCTCTCCTCGGTATTTATTTCCAACACCAATCACGAGGAAAACCAACCGGCGCATCTGACGCTGCTGGACCCATCGAAGGCGATTTCGGTGAATTGGGACGAGTATCGCAGCCCGGAAACGCGGTATTGTCCGGCTGGGGTGTACGAGATTGTCGGCGAGGAGGCGGGCAATCCGCAATTGCAGATCAACGCGCAGAACTGCGTGCATTGCAAAACCTGCGACATCAAGGACCCGACGCAGAACATCAACTGGGTGGTGCCGGAGGGTGCTGGCGGGCCGAATTATCCGGGCGGGATGTAAGCCAGTTCCGTGGTAAATCCGGCATCGGGCAAAATCCGCAACCTGGATCATCGAGGGCGCGCTATCGGGGAGCCTATGAAGTGCCCCTTGACTCTGCAGGCCAGTAGCCAACGGATTGATCGCGTGATGCGCTACATCCACCGGAACCTCCATGCGAATCCGGACCTTCAACAGCTGGTACAAAGCGGAAGGCACCTAGGCGGCCATATTCGGCTGAAGAACCAGGCCGAAGCTATGCCGCAGGCCGGGATGGCCGCTTGGTGTGACGAGGATGGCGCGACTTTCACTGCCGCGTTGAATCCAGCCAAGTTCCAGCATGCGGGCGAAGAGCCGCGCCGGCAACGGACCGGCCAGATGCCTGCGGCGCTCTGTCCAGTCCAGGCAGGGCCGAGCCTGCCCCTTTCGGCCCTCACCGAGAGAGGATGTCTCCATACCGAGGCGGCCAAGACATTCGTGGCCCGCTGCCGATAGTGTGTAGCGTTCGGCACCAGTCGCCGTGATGAGCCCGCCATGCTCCAGCGCGTCCGCAAGTGCGACACCGAGCTGCCCCGCCAGATGGTCGTAGCACGATCGCGCGGCGCGCAGGCGGCGGGCTTTGGCGGTGTGGAAGCGCTCCAGCATGGCGGGCGGCGGCCCCAATACCGCGAGGGCTTCGAGCGCATGCGCCACTTCAGGCCCAGCCAGCCGATAATATCTATGGCGGCCCTGGCTGGTTACCTTGAGCAGGCCGCCCGCGATGAGCTTTGCGAGATGGTTGCTCGCCACCTGCGCTGAGACGCCGGCAGCGCAGGCTAGTGCTGTGGCCGGCATGCTACGGTCGTGAAACAAGGCTAGCAGCAGCGATGCGCGCACCGGGTCGCCGATTAACGCAGCAGGGGTGGCGACATTGGCCTCCATAGCGCTTCTCCTTCTCATTCGAATATAGGCCTGATGAAAGCCCGAATGTTTCACGCGTGGCTGAAACATTCGCGACGGCTACGGCCCATATGGTAGGCATGACCCAATCTGCCACCACCTCCCCCTCCACCGGCTGGATTGTCACCGCCGCCAGCTTCGGCTTCGTTATCGTGCAACTCGATGTGACAATCGTGAACGTGGCGCTGCCCACCATGGCAAAATCTCTCGGCGCGAACGTGGCCGAACTGCAATGGGTTGTGGACGCATACACGCTGTCCTTCGCAGTCCTCCTCCTCGCCGCCGGCGTGCTGGGCGACCTGTTCGGCACGCGGCGGGCTTATCTGGCCGGGTTCGCCATGTTCGCCGCTGCCTCGCTTGCCTGTGGCTTGGCCCCGAATTCGGCGTGGCTGGTGGCGGCGCGGATAGCACAGGGGATAGGTGCCGCGTTGGTCGTTCCCAATTCTTTGGCTCTGCTGAACCATGCCACCGGTCATGATCAGCGGCGGCGCGCGCACGCCATCGGGTTATGGACCGCGGCTGGAGGTATTGCGATCGGCGCGGGGCCGGTGATCGGCGGGCTGCTGATCGCTTCGCTGGGATGGCGAAGCATCTTCCTGGTCAACCTCCCAGTCTGCGCGCTGGGCGCGCTGTTTACCCTCGCCTTCGCGCCCGGATCGGCGCAGCGAGACAAAAGCCGTCGGATGGATCTGCCCGGCCAGGGCCTCGCGATCCTTGCGTTGTTCGGGCTGATCGGCGGCGTGATTGAGGCGCGGCCGCTGGGTCTCGGCCATCCCCTGGTGCTCAGCGCCGGTCTGCTGTTCCTGGTCGCAGGCGGAGCTTTTATTGCGGTGGAGCGACGGGTGAACCAGCCTTTGCTGCCATTGCGATTCTTCGCAGATGCAGGCTTCGACGCGGCTATCGGGTTTGGTGTGGCGGTCAACATGGCCTATTATGGTGTGCTCTTCGTGCTCGCGCTGTATCTGCAGGGCACCCATGGTTGGACGCCGCTGCAAGCGGGCTTCGCATTGCTGCCGCTAACGGCCACGTTCATTCTCTCCAACGTGCTGAGCGGCCGGATGATTGCGCGGTTTGGTGTTCGGCCGCCAATGGTGGTGGGCGGACTAGTCGGGGCTTGCGGATACCTGTTATTGCTCTCGCTGCATAAGCAGACTCCGTTCCTGGCGATGCTCCCCGCTTTCCTCCTTATTCCCTCTGGGATGGGATTGGGGGTGCCCGCAATGACCACCGCTATCCTCGCGAGCGTTGACCAAACATTTTCAGGAACCGCGGCGGCCGTGCTGAATGCGGCACGCCAGGCTGCGGCAGCGGTGGGGGTTGCGGTATTCGGGGCTTTGGCGGCAGGAGGGGCGGCGGGCGGGCGGATCGTACCCGGACTGCACGAGTCCGCAATAGCCTCGGCCGTCTTGCTCGTTGCCGGCTCAGGCTTTGCCGGACTGTTCATCATATCGCGCGGAGCTGCCGGAAAAGAACCTGCCCGGCTTTGCCTTCGCGCGCGATAAATTGTCATAAGGATCGAGAGATGCCGTGCCGCCATGTTTGGGATATACAAGCTGCATGACATTACGAATCGGGATAGCCGGCATTTCCGGCCGCATGGGACAGATGTTGACCGAGGAGGTGGCCGCAGCGGGCGCCACGCTTGTGGGGGGCGTGTGCCGGCCTGGGGACGACGCCAAGGGCGCAAAAATTTACGAGGATATCGCGGCCCTGGCCGCTGCAAGCGCGCTGGTGATTGATTTCACCCATGCCAGCACCGTCATCCCCCACGCCAAAGCCCTGGCGGCCGCGAAAATCGCCTGGGTGCTGGGAACCACCGGCCTGTCCGCGCAAGATGAGGCCGCCATCGACCATGCGGCTTTGAGCATCCCGGTTCTGGCGGCGCCGAATTTCTCAGCAGGGGTCAATCTGATGTTCGCGCTGGCTGAGCGGATGGCGGCGGCTTTGCCAGCGCAAGCCTATGACGCGGAAATTCTGGAAATGCACCATCGCCAGAAGGTCGATGCGCCTTCCGGCACCGCGCTTGGGATTGGGCTTGCCGTCGCCGCCGGCCGGGGCGTTGCGTTGAACGACGTGATGGTTTCCGGCCGGCATGGCCATACCGGCGCCCGCAAGGATGGGGAGATCGGCTTCGCCAGCTTGCGCGGCGGGCAGATCGTCGGCAGCCACACGGTGTCCTTCACCGCTGCCAATGAGCAGATCTCGCTGACGCATCATGCCTTCGACCGGCGAAATTTCGCCACCGGCGCAATGCGGGCCGCTTTATGGCTGGCGGGACGCCCGGCGGGCCGCTATTCGATGAAGGACGTCTTGGGGATTTAACGGGGGGATTTAAGGGGAGATTTAGGTCCTATTGCCTGACGGTATTGACCCAAGGCGGCAATTCCGCCATGCCGCTCGGCCGAATTGCCGGATTTTCAAGGCCGGATTTCAAGGCCGGATTTTCAAGGAAGGTTGTCGATGCGCGATAAAGGTGAGTTTCTGTTCACATCCGAGTCCGTCTCGGAAGGCCATCCGGACAAGGTCGCGGATCGGATTTCCGATACCGTGGTCGATGCCTATCTCGCCGCCGACCCCTATGCGCGCGTCGCCTGCGAAACGCTGGTGACGACCAATCGGATCATCCTGGCCGGCGAGACCCGGGGCCCGGACACCATCACCAAGGAATATCTAGCGCATCTGGCCCGGCTTGCGGTGCATGATATCGGCTACGATCAGGCCGGCTTCTCCTGGCGCAATGCCGAGATTTCAGTGCATCTGCATGCGCAATCCGCCGATATTGCCGTCGGCGTGGATGCCGCGGGCAATAAGGATGAAGGGGCAGGGGACCAGGGCATCATGTTCGGCTATGCCTGCTCGGATACCGAGGCGCTGATGCCGGCGCCGATCTATTATTCCCACCTGATCCTGCGCCGCATTTCCGAGCTGCGCCGCGCGGGAGACGCCCAGGCGGCCGGCCTGCAGCCGGATGCGAAAAGCCAGGTGACGCTGCGCTATGTCGACGGCAAACCGGTCGGGGCCAGTTCGGTCGTGGTCTCCATCCAGCATGATGAGGGCGTTGAACAATCCGCCATCCGCGAACAGCTCCGCCCGATCATCAAGGCGGCGCTGCCTCCTGGCTGGATGCCGCCGGATGCGGAACTCTACACCAACCCCACGGGCAAGTTCGTCATCGGCGGTCCGGATGGCGATACCGGTTTGACCGGAAGGAAGATCATCGTCGATACCTATGGCGGAAGCTGCCCGCATGGCGGCGGCGCCTTTTCCGGCAAGGACCCCACCAAGGTCGATCGCTCGGCCGCCTATGTGTGCCGGTACCTTGCGAAAAACGTCGTCGCCGCGGGCCTGGCGGAAAGCTGCACGCTGCAACTCAGCTACGCCATCGGCGTCAGCCAGCCGCTCTCGCTCTATGTGGACCTGAACGGCACCGGCAAGGATGTTGACGAGACCAAGTTGGGAACCATCCTGCGCGAGCTGGTCGATCTTACGCCGCGCGGCATTCGTGAGCATTTGCAGCTGAACCGGCCGATCTATGCCGTCACCTCGGCTTTCGGGCATTTCGGCCGCACGCCCGATCCCGATCTGGGCACCTTCACCTGGGAGAAAACCGACCTGGTGCCGGCGCTGCAATCCGCGTTTGGGCGCTAGACGCTGCGTCTTAAGCCACCGCCCGACCGGCTTTATGGAAGGGTTAAAGGAAAACAGCTGCGGCCGCGCCAGGAATGGCTGCTGGAACATTTTTTGCCGCAGCTATCCTGGCCGCAGGTTCCGTTCACGGGCCAGATGCGCGAGACTTGGCTCGAAGTCGGATTCGGCGGGGGCGAGCACGCGCATGCGCTTGGGCTCGCACATCCTGATATCGGCATCATCGCCGCGGAAGTGTTCGAGTCCGGCATCTGCTCGCTGCTCTCAAGGCTGGCGCCGGACGAGACAATTGCCCCGGCGCCGCCGGCAAATTTGCGGTTATATACCGATGATGCACGACGCCTGATCCGCGAGATGCCGGATGCGTCGTTAGGAAAGCTGTTCCTGATGTTTCCCGATCCCTGGCCGAAAGCCCGGCACGCCAAACGGCGCTTCGTGCATCCGCAATTGTTGAGCGAGGTTGCCAGGGTGCTCAAGGCGGGCGGTGAGTGGCGTATCGCCTCCGATGACCTGACCTATCAGGAATGGACCGATGACGTTATTGCATCGCAATCAAAGTTGTCGATTCTGCTCCGTACCGAAAGCAGGCCCGCCGGCTGGCCGCCGACCCGTTACGAAGCCAAGGCAATCGCCGCCGGCCGCCAGCCCGTTTATTGGTGTTTGCGAAAAGACTAGGCTGATACAGGAATAGTTTTCAGCCCATTGGCGCCAGCGTGATGGATTTTCCGGCGCCGCAAATGGTTGCAATCTTCCCGCCTTCGGTGGCGGACAGCATCACCATGTCGCCTTGCGCCAGCAAATCCGCCGCCGGAGCAAAATAGCCCTTGGCGATGGCGCGCTCCAGCGGATCGGTTTCGGATTTATAGTGCCAAAGCGTAAAACCGTTGGCATAAGCAAGAACGGAGAGATTGCGCAGAGAAAATGCCATGATTTCGGGTTCCTTGTTTTGAGGATGTTTTTAAACTCAAAAATAGGGCCGGCCCGTTTCGGGACCGGCCCCTAAGTTCGTTCAGGGAAGTGGAAATCATCCGGCCTGGGCCGGCATATAAAATGCCTGCGCCTAAATTGGACGGACGGCGAGCGATGAACCGCGCTCGTCGGCAGGAGGATACTATCTAAGGTTGTGGCGATCGTCAACAAACAAGTGTAGTGGAAGATGAATAAAGATAAGAACATAACGGGAACATTATACCTAAGGTTGCTACCTTGGCAAGAGAAAACGGATAAAATTCCTATTTTTTCTTCCCCGACTGTGGAAACTGGTGTAAGATGTTGAAGTTGCGGTAAAGGCAGATCAATGCGGCACGATGATGTTTGGCGGGCGATAGATACTTTGGCGGCCGAATACGGGCTCTCGCCCTCCGGCCTGGCGCGCAAGGCCGGGCTGGACCCGACCAGCTTCAACCTCTCCAAGCGTGGCACCGCCGATGGCCGCAGCCGCTGGCCCTCGACGGAGAGCATCGCCAAGGTGCTGAACGCCACCGGCGCCGGGCTCGGCGATTTCTCTGCTTTGGTCATGGGCGCGCGTGCGTTGCCCGAGGGGCGTTCGCGCCCGCGCAGCAAAATTCCGCTGATTGGGCTCGCTCAGGCCGGTAGCTCCGGGTTTTTCGACGATGGCGGCTACCCGGCCGGCGCCGGATGGGACGAGGTGGAATTGCCGCAGACGGGCGACAGCAATGCCTACGCGCTCTCCATCGCCGGTAGTTCGATGGAACCGGTCTATCGCAAGGGGGATTTCATTATCGTCTCTCCCGCAGCACCCGTGCGCGCCGGAGACCGGGTGGTCGCCCGAGCCGCCGATGGCGCGGTGATGGCCAAATTGCTGACCCGGCGAACCGCGACGCGCATCGAGTTGAGCAGCCTGAACCCGGACTATCCGAATTTGAGCTTCGCCGCCGCTGACGTGATCTGGCTGCATCGCATTATTTGGGCAAGCCAGTAGGGCGGGCATCGCCCGCCTTTTTTATAATGAAAATGCGGGCGATGCCCGCCTTACGAAAAGCGCCTTGCTGCCTTAGGATTCCAACATCCGCCGCAGCAACTCCACATCCTCGGCAAAGGCCACGTCGGTGCTGATCAGCGCTGTTACCCGCGCCACCGCATGCATCACCGTGGTGTGGTCGCGGTCGCCGAAATGGCGGCCGATATCGGGCAGGCTTTTGCTGGTGAGTTGCTTGGCCAGATACATCGCCACCTGGCGCGGCCGCGCGATATTGCGCGAGCGGCGCGCGGACGACATTTCCGCAATCCGGATGTTCCAGTGCTCGGCAACGCGTTTCTGGATTTCCTGGATGGTGACGCGGCGGTCAAAGGAACGCAGCACATCATGCAGCACCTCATGCGCCGTCTCCAGCGTGACCGGCCGGTCGAACAGATTGGCATGGGCGACCAGCCGGTTCAACGCGCCTTCCAGTTCGCGGATATTGGAGGTGATCTTATGGGCCAGGAATTCCATCACTTTCGCGGGCACCTCAACGCCGGCGCGATGGGCCTTGGCTTCCAGAATGGAGATGCGAAGCTCATAGGTGGTCGCGTGCAGATCGGCGACCATGCCACAGCCAAGACGCGTCCGCAAACGGTCCTCAAGCCCGGATAGATCGGAAGGTGATTTGTCAGCCGAAATGACAATCTGTTTGCCTGCGTCAACGAGCGCGTTGAACGTATGAAAAAATTCTTCCTGGGTATTATCTTTGCCGATCAGGAATTGCAGGTCATCGATCATCAGCACGTCCACGCTGCGCAACTCGTTTTTGAACTCCAGCGTGGACTGGTTGCGGAGCGCGTTGATGAACCGGTACATGAATTTCTCGGCGGACATATAGGCCATGGTCACCGGCTTATTGCCGCTTGGCCTGGTGCTCAGCTCCCAGGCAATGGCATGCATCAGATGGGTTTTTCCCAGGCCGACGCCGCCATAGAGAAATAGCGGATTGAAGCCTTGCGTCGCCGGTGATTCCGCCACCCTTCGCGCGCAGGCATAGGCGAACTCGTTGGGTTTTCCAACAACAAACGTATCAAAGGTGAAGCGCTGATCCAGCGGCGCACCGGCATAGGCGCGGGTTTCGTAAGCGGAACCATGGCCGGTTTGTGGTGCGGGCGGCCCAGCTGCGGCCGATGGACCGGCAAGCCGTTCGCCAAGGGCAGCGCCGTTGCGGTTTGCACCATGGCCCGGACGGCTGACCGGCTCGGCGAGATTGGGCGCGGTTCCGCGCGAGGGCTGAGCGCGAATTTCAATTGAGCGGATGGAGGCATTGACGGTCTGCCAGATCGTCTCGATCAACGCGCCATATTCCTTGGCCACCCAGTCGCGCAAAAAGCGTGTCGGCAATATCAATATCAGGTCATCACCGTTCAGGCCGCCGAGCGCCACCTGTTTAAGCCAGGTGCGGTACTCCACATCGCCGACTTCCAGCTGCAGCTTGGCGCGCACCGTGGCCCATTGAGTGACCAGATGCCCGTCTTGCACAGTTTCGCTCGATAGCCGGGTCATTGTTTCGTTTTCCCGTGCAGAATTGACCCCGAAATTCATCCCAGCTCTTCTCCACAGGTTTAGACGCCGGAATTTATCAATCTGTGGCAACCGCAACAGCATGAAAAGCGCTATCTGTTACGGCGTTTGAATGACTATCCGGGTGATATTGTAAGCCGCGGACAGTAGGTCATGATGACTGGAGGGTGCAAGCGTTCAATTTCTTTAACTTCGCTCTCAAGCCACTGACGCGGATGGAATAAGCCGTAAATTCAGTCGGGTTCGAGGCTAATGAAAAATTTAGTATGCGAAAGTAAAACGAAAAATGGCGTCGATTTGTTCCAAATTGTGGAACTCATCAACACCATTTAGATACATCTAACGAAATGATTCCGCAGCTTGAAGGCCGAGGTAGTGAGTCAGCCTGCTGGTACGGCCTTCACATGCGCGGAAAGGCGCGACAATTTGCGCGAAACCGCGTTCGCCTTCAGCACGCCCTTGGTCACGGCGCGCTGCAATTCCGGCTGGGCCGCGCGAAACGCCTCAAGCGCTGCCTGTTTGTCGCCGCCGGCAACCGCTTCCTCGATCTTGCGGATGGCGCCATGCACTCGCGACTTGCGTGCTTTGTTGCGCGCCGTGCGCTTGACTGTCTGCCTGATGCGCTTCTGCGCCGATGCTATATTCGCCATTAAATCCGCCAAAAACCGTTGAAAACGAAGGCCGGGGTCTAAACGCGGCAGAAGCCGGCGTCAAGGGCTTGGGTCATGCGCGAAACGCCGCTCTGGGCGCTTGCCGGAAAAACGCCTCCGGACCTACTTCTGGGGCCTACTTCTGGGTAAGTGGACAATAAAAGGAGGCGCGGCCGGTTTGGACCAGCCTGCGGACCCCGTTGCAGGAGGGCGGTCCGGGGCAGCGCTCGCATGGCGCGCCTTCCCGGTCATAGACCTTCCAGGCGTGCTGAAAATAGCCGAGTTCGCCGCTGGGTTGCACATAGTCGCGCAAGGTGGAGCCACCGGCGGCAATCGCCTCGATCAGGGTGTTCTTGATCGCCGGCACCAGCCGCTCGATGCGGGCGCGGCCGAGCCCGCCGCTTGCGCGGCGCGGGCTGATACCGGCGCGAAACAGCGCCTCGCTGGCATAGATATTGCCGATGCCGGCGACAATCCGCTGGTCCAGCAAGGCCGTCTTGATGGCGGTAGCCTTGCCCGCCAGCGCCTCCATCAGCACCGGCGCCGAAAATTGGGTGCCCAGCGGTTCCGGCCCCATGCCGGAGATGAACTTGTGGCTGTCCTCATCTTCGGTTCGGATCAGATCCAGCGCGCCGAAGCGCCGCGGATCGACGAATCCCACCCGGCCGCCGCCGCTGCGCTCCAAGGTGAGGTGCTCATGCAAGGCGAAGGGCGCATCGATGACCATGCGTCCGGACATCCCCAGATGCACCAGCACCGACCAGCCGGAATCAAGCCGGATGAAGAAATATTTGCCGCGCCGGCGAAAGCCCAGCACCGTGGCGCCGGTTAGCACCGCCGGCAGTTCGGGCGGGATCTGCCAGCGCAAATCCGGCCGGTGCAAGAAAGCGCGCGCGATGACGCGGCCGGTCAAATGCTGATCCAGGCCGCGCATGACTGTTTCTACTTCGGGGAGTTCCGGCATGTTCGGATTTGAGGCTATAGAGGGTTCACCATGAGCAGCAACCCTCCTTCAAGTGTGGATTTTGGATTTCGCACGGTCGAGCGTGAGCAAAAGCGCCTTCTCGTCCGCGGCGTGTTCGACAATGTCGCCGCTAAATATGATTTGATGAACGATTTGATGTCGCTTGGCGTGCACCGGCTATGGAAGCGCGATTTCGTCCAGGCGCTGGGTCCGCGGCCCAATCTGGCGCTGCTCGATCTGGCGGGCGGCACCGGGGATATTGCCTCCGGTTGGCTCCAGCGCGGCGGCGGGCCAGTGATCCTCTCGGATATCAACTTCGCGATGCTGAGCGTCGGACGCGACAGGATTCTCGCGCGCGGGCTGGTTGCCGATATTTCGCTGCTGGTGACCGATGCGGAGGCGCTGCCGCTGCCGGATAAATCGGTGGACCGGGTATCGATCGCCTTTGGCCTGCGCAACTGCACCAACAAGGACCAGGTGCTGCGCGAGGCCAGGCGCGTGCTGCGGCCCGGGGGCAAGTTCGCCTGCCTGGAATTCTCGCGATTGCAGATTGCGGCGTTCGAGAAAGCCTACGAGGCCTGGTCGTTCAAGGCGCTGCCGCGGATCGGCCAGTGGGTGGCGCAAGACGCTGCCAGCTATCAATATCTGGCGGAAAGCATCCGCATGTTTCCGGATCAGGAAAAATTGCAGGCGATGATGGAACAGGCCGGTTTGGAACGGGTGAAGGTGCGCAACCTCTCCGGCGGCATTGCCGCGATTCATCAGGGCTGGCGGCTGTGAACCTTAACGGCAAACGCGTTCTGCTGATCATCTCCGGCGGGATCGCGGCCTATAAGGCGCTGGAGTTGATCCGGCTGTTGAGCCGCGCCGGATGCAAGGTAACCTGCGTGCTGACAAAAGCCGGCGCGCAATTTGTCACACCGCTTTCAGTGCAGGCGCTTTCGGGCGAGAAACTCTATACCGATTTGTTCTCGCTCACCGATGACAGCGAAATGGGGCATATCGAGCTCTCGCGCGCCGCCGATCTGGTGGTGGTGGCGCCGGCCAGCGCCGATATTCTGGCGAAAATGGCGGCCGGGCTGGCCGATGACCTGGCGACCACCGTGTTGCTGGCCACCGATAAGCAGGTGCTGGCGGCGCCGGCGATGAATGTGCGGATGTGGCAGCACGCGGCAACGCAGGCCAATTTGGCAACGCTCGCCGGGCGCGGGGTGCTGATCGTGCCGCCGGATGAGGGGCCGATGGCCTGCGGCGAATTCGGGCCCGGCAGGCTGGCGGAGCCGCCGGTGATTTTGGACGCCATTGCGCGGGCATTGGGGGCAAGCGGGCCACTTTCGGGGAAACACGCGATCGTGACCAGCGGGCCGACGCATGAGCCGATCGACCCGGTGCGCTATCTGGGCAATCGCAGCTCCGGCAAACAGGGTCACGCAATCGCGGCGGCGCTCAATGCGCTGGGTGCGAAGGTCACGCTGGTGAGCGGGCCGGTGGCGATCCCGGACCCTTTGGGCGTTACAACCATCCATGTGGAAACGGCGGCCGAAATGCTGGCGGCGGTGGAAGCGGCGTTGCCCGCGGAAATTGCGGTTTGCGCGGCGGCGGTGGCCGATTGGCGGGCGGCATCGCTTGCGCCACATAAGATCAAGAAAAACGCCGATGCGCAGCCTTCCCTGCTACTTACGGAAAATCCCGATATCCTGCGCCGGCTTGCAGCACCCGGAGCGTTACGGCCGAGGCTGGTGGTGGGCTTTGCAGCGGAGACGCAAAATCTTGAGGAAAATGCCGCGGCAAAATTGGCGCGCAAAGGCTGCGATTGGATCCTTGCCAATAATGTCGGCGGCACCGGCATCATGGGCGGCGCACAAAACCAGGTGACGCTGATCACGGCTGATGGCGCGGAGGCCTGGCCGCTGATGAATAAATCGGCGCTGGCGACAAAACTCGCGGCCAGAATCGCCGAGCAGAAGCTGTGAGCTTGGTTGCAATCCAAACCGGAGAAGAAAAATTGTCGCTGATCAAGTTCAAGCGTATCGAAGGCAATCTGGACTTGCCGCTACCCGCCTATGCCACCGCCGGCGCGGCGGGGATGGATTTGCGTGCATTTCTGCCCCAGGGGCCGGAGGTGTTCGAGCAGGGCGACTTCAAGATGATCTCGCTGGGGTTCTGCGTCGAACTGCCGCCCGGCACGGAAATGCAGGTGCGGCCGCGCTCCGGCCTGGCGCTGAAAGCCGGCTTCATTATTCCCAACAGCCCCGGAACGGTGGATGAGGATTATCGCGGCGTTTTGATGGTGGGTCTGCTGTATTTTGGCAAGCGTGCCTACACGATCAACCATGGGGAGCGAATTGCGCAGGCGGTTATTGCCGAGGTCCGGCGCTATTGCGTGGCCGAGGTTGCGGAACTCTCCGATACGGAACGCGGTACCGGCGGATTTGGCTCGACGGGGCGGACGTGACGGATTGTGCGGGTTCGGCTGGGTCTACACTGCCGATTATACCAAGCGGCATGGGCTCTGACCCACCAAACCCGTCATGCCCCGCGAAGGCGGGGCATCCACGATTTAAGCAACTACCTGCACCTTGTTAAAGATAAACTGTGGATGCCTCGCTTCGCGCACACGTGCCTCCGTGGGGCATGACAACGGAACCGCCGATAGTCACACCCGCCATCGGTTGGTGCTAGCCTTCCTCCGCGACCCTGCCGAAAAAATCATGGTCTTTTAAATGATTCGTTTTGCAGCCCCATACCGTTATGATATCGTCGCCGTTTTGTTATTGACCATAACGGAGCGATGATGTTCAACAGAAACGATACCGAGATTGACCCTAGATACAGCATAAAGTTCCCCCATTGCACCGCGACGTTGACGATGCGGCAAAACGGATATGACCCCGAACCCGACGATCCGGTGTCGTGTCTTTTCCATGGCCAGATCGCGACGCGGGGAAGCGTTTTGCATGCCGTTCAAAGGGGCGAGCTGGAGATGAGGGAGAACAAGGTCGAGGCATCGGATGTCTCTGATCCCATAAAGGGCAATTTGAGTGTCGCGGCTCAGCACCTAATCGATGCGCAAGAAGACGCGATTAGAAATCCGAGTTTTCAACCCCATAGAAATTTAACGTATTGTAACCAAGCGACGGTTGCGATCGCGAAAGCGACGGGCGCTCCGATTGGGCCTTTTTTGAATAAGCAAGGCGAGCCTTTTTCGGCCAACCAAATAGCACAAAATCTTGCGAACCCACGAAGTGGTTATCACACGGTGTCTCCAAAAGAGGCACAACAAATAGCAAATCGCGGAGGTTTCGTTGTCGCAACGGGAAT
>JAMFRY010000270.1 GCA_026225015.1 Alphaproteobacteria bacterium | reverse complement strand
GCATCGTGGTCACCGAGGAGGAGATGTCCTCCATCAATATCACACGCGATGAGTTCCACGGCGAGTGGAATTATACGATACGGCCAAGCAACAGGACAGATCGCTCCGTTAATTCCTGACGAGTCCTTAGAACGCAACTGAATTGGCCGCTACTCGGTCTGGAGCGCCGGCACCGGAGCCGAGACCGCGGCTATTTCACCCAGCATTTCGATCCGGCCGGTGATTTGCCCGCCATCTTCCACCTGCAGGCGGCGGCAGCGGGCCGTTCCGAGCACGCGGCCGGTGGAACGGATAATCAGCGCATTGCGGGCGGTCAATGTGCCATCGATTGTTCCGGCAACCTCGGCGTCATGCACTTCGACTTCGCCCTTGAACACGCCGCCCTGGGCAATCGATAACTCGGCCAGGCCATTGATCATCACAGCCTCCACCGTGCCTTCCACGACCAGCCGCTCGGCATCCTGCACCGTTCCCTGCACGCTGATACCGCGGCCAACCACGAGAGTTCGCCGGTCAGCGCCGTCGTCTATTGTGGACTCGCTCGGGTTGTGAAGCCCGACCGCAGGCGGGCGCAGCACGGCGTTCGGCGAGGGCGGGATGACGGGTGAAAAAGGTGAACGAGCCATGGATGTCTCCTTGCTGAAAGCCTGCGGAATTTGCCCAGATTCTGGTGGTCTATAATCTGGCGGCCTATAATCCGGGGGGGCGAAATTTGGGGGAATCGGCCGGAATGGCGGTACATCCAGGCCATTATCTTCCACGCCGCCCGTCGCCACGCCGGCGCCGGGACCTAGCGCCGTGCCGGCGCCCAGACTTATCGCCGTGTCGGGTTTGCGAAACTCCCGCGTTGCGTCATCCGGTTTTATCTCAACCGGTTTTATATCTTCAGATTTGCGGCGGTTAAACATGCGACCCCCTCATCTGTCAGGCCAAAAATTTCAGTCGAGGCGGGCCTAGCATGCCGTTCGACGCCGCGACAATGCCGGGCTTTGTGAAAATGCCGCCATGATGCTAACCCCGCACGCCGCAGCATTCAGGATCTCCCATGTTCGAACCGCTTTTCGACCTCACCGGTATCGGCAACGCCATCGTCGATCTGCTGGCTTTTTCCGACGACGCCTTTCTCTCCCGCCACAACATGCCCAAAGGCGGGATGACGCTCATCGATGCAGACACCGCCGCCCGCCTCACTCTGGCCATCGGGCATGGGCAAACCGCATCGGGCGGCTCGGTCGCCAATAGCTGCGCCGTAGCGGCCGCGCTCGGCGCCCGTGTCGCCTTCCTCGGAAAGGTTGCCGATGATCCGTTGGGCGATGCCTTCCGGGAAGATATTACAGCCCTCGGCGTGCACTACCCCACGCCGCCTTTAACCGCGGGCGCGCCAACCGCCCGCTGCCTCATCCTGGTGACCGAAGACGGCCAGCGCACCATGAACACCTATCTTGGCGCCGGCGGCGAATTCACGCTCTGCGATCTGGATGAAACCGTCATCGCCGCTTCCGCCATCACCTACCTGGAGGGCTATCTGTTCGACCCGCCAGCCGCGCAGGCGGCTTTTGCCGAGGCTGCAAGAATGGCGCGGGTCGCGGGCAGAAAAACCGCCTTGACGCTCTCCGATCCGTTCTGCGTCGACCGCCATCGCGACGGCTTTCGCCGTCTCATCGCCGAGGGGATCGACATCCTGTTCGCCAACGAGGCGGAAATCTGCAGCCTTTTCCAGCGCAATGACTTCGCCGAGGCGGCACGGGATGCCGCGGCCAATGTGAAGCTTGCCGTGCTGACCCAAAGCGAACAAGGCAGCCTGATCGTGCAGGAGAATGAGCTGGTTGCGATCCCGGCGATCCCGGCTTTGGTTCTCGACACCACTGGGGCCGGAGACGCCTATGCGGCCGGCTTCCTTACCGCCTATGCCCAAGGCAAATCTTTGGAAGCAGCGGGGGTGCTCGGCGCGCAGGCCGCCGCCCTGGCGATTGCCCAAATCGGCGCCCGCCCGCCG
>JAMFRY010000269.1 GCA_026225015.1 Alphaproteobacteria bacterium | reverse complement strand
GCGTTCTTTAAAATAAAAGCGGCATCATCGGCCGAGCCGATTTTTACCGCTTTATCGCCAGAGGTGGCCGCCACCACCGCATCGCCGGTGGTGCCGAAGCCGCCGGCAATCACATTGATGATGCTGCGGTTCATCCCCTTGCACATGATGTAGGACAGAATGGCGCCCGATGATCCCACCAGCGCGCCGGTGACGATCAGCGCCAGATTGCCGATCGTAAAGCCGATCCCCGAAGCCGCCCAGCCGGAGTAAGAGTTCAGCATCGACACCACCACCGGCATGTCCGCGCCGCCGATGGGAATGATCAGCAGCAGGCCAAGCGCCAGCGCTGCGAGCGCGATCAGCGTGAACAGCACGAAGCTGCCGCCGGAGGCGACGAACAGGATGATCAGCAGCACGATCAGCACCGCAATGCCCAGATTCAACGGGTGCTGACCCTTGAACGTGATCGGCGTACCGGACATCAGCGCCTGCAATTTCGCAAAGGCGATCAGCGAGCCGGTAAAGGTGATGGCGCCGATCGCGAGGCCCAGCGACATCTCGATCAGGCTTTCCAGATGGATGTGATGCGCCGTGCCGATGCCGAAACTCTGCGGCGCGTTCAATGCGGAAGCCGCAACGAACACGGCGGCCAGACCCACCAAAGAGTGAAACGCCGCCACAAGCTGCGGCAGCGCCGTCATTTTAATGCGCAAGGCGGCGACAGTGCCAATGGAGCCGCCAATGGCAACACCCAGAACGATGATGAAAAATCCGGAAACCGTCATGCCGCTATGCAGCAGGGTCGCGATAATGGCGATCGCCATGCCGGCGATGCCGAGTTGGTTGCCGCGCCGAGATGTTTCGGGGTGCGACAGGCCGCGCAGCGCCAGGATGAACAGCACCGCCGCGATCAAATAGGCAAAGGAGGTCAGAGACTCATTCATTTGGCGACGGCCTTATCTTTCTTCTTGAACATTGAGAGCATCCGGTTGGTCACGACAAAGCCGCCGAAGATATTCACGCTCACCAGCACCACCGCCAGGAAGCCGAACAAATGCGCAACCGCGCTGCCGCGCAGGCCGGAGGCGAGCATCGCGCCGACGATGATGACGGAGCTGATCGCGTTGGTGACGGCCATCAGCGGCGAATGCAGCGCCGGGGTGACGTTCCACACCACGTAATAACCGACGAAAATCGCCAGCACGAAAATGCTGAACAGATACACAAAGGGCGCGGCCGGCGGCGCATGTTGCGCCGCTATGGCGGCAAGGCCGGCCGCGTTTTGGGCGAGAATGGAGGCTTGATGCGCCAGGGCGGCTGCCTGGCTCGCAAGGTCCGTCGGGTTCATATTTTGCTCCTTTAGGCCGCGTTGGCAGGCGCGGCGCCCGCCGGCTTGAAATTCGGGTGCACGATCTTGCCGGCTTTGGTCAGCAATACGCCTTTGATGATGTCATCGGTTTCACCCAGCTTCGGCGCCTTGGTTTCCTTGTCCCAGAAGGTGGTCAGGAAAGTGAGGAGGTTGCGCGCGTAAAGCTGGCTGGCGGCCACCGCGATGCGGGCGGGCCAGTTGCGATAGCCGAGGATCGTCACGCCGTTGGCGGTTACGGTCAGTTCGCCCGGCACGGTGGCGCCGCAATTGCCGCCGGAATCCGCGGCGATATCCACAATGACACTGCCGGACTTCATGGCGGCGACCATCTCGGCGGTGACGATGACCGGAGCCTTGCGGCCCTGCACGAGGGCCGTGCAGATGATCAGGTCGTTTTTCGCCACCGTGGTCGCCAATAGCTCCGCCTGCTTGGCTCGGAACGCATCCGACATCTGGCCGGCATAGGGGCCGGTTTGTTTGGCGCTCTCCTCATCGTCCACGCCGATATAGGTGGCCCCTAAGGAGCGGATTTCTTCCTTCGCCGCCGGCCGCACATCGGTGCCCGAAACGATGCCGCCCAGTCGCCGCGCGGTCGCGATCGCCTGCAGCCCGGCCACGCCGGCGCCAACCACCAGCACACGGGCGGGCGGCACGGTGCCGGCCGCGGTCATCATCATCGGAAAGCCGCGGGCAAAGGCGCCGGCAGCTTCGATCACGGCCCGGTAGCCGGCCAGGTTGGCCTGGCTGGAAAGCACGTCCATCGACTGCGCGCGGGTGATGCGCGGCAATAGCTCCATGGCGACGCCGTCAATCCCGGCAGCAGCGAGGGATGCGGCCAGGTCCGGGTCTGCAAAGGTATTCATCGTGCAGATCAGTAACGTGCCGCGGGCGATTTGAGACCTGATTTCCGGCTCCGGCGCCTGCACCGCGAAGACGATGTCCGTCAACGCAAGCGCGGTAGCGGCATCCGGGGCAATTTCCGCGCCGGCGGCGGAGAATTCGGCGTCGTTAATCGCGGCGTTCAGCCCGGCGCCGGTTTCCACCGCGACGCTCAATCCAAGTGCGATCAGCTTTTTCACAGTATCCGGCGTGGCGGCCACCCGGTTCTCACCGGCCCGGCGTTCCTTCAATACGGCTAGGCGCATTCACTCATCCCTTTTGTGCTCGGACCGTGCTGTGCAGGGTCCGGGTCAGTATTGCGGCGCACCATGATGGAGCCGCTGTTTCGATGCAATAGTCCACCAAGCTTAGACAATCTGGACTGCGACATGGCCTTTTTCGGCCGAAAAACCGAGATAGCGATATTCCAGGCCGGAAGCTGCGATAAACTCCTGAAATGCCTTGTATTCGTGCTGCCGCCAACCGGGGTAGTTGAAATACTCATCGAACACGATCACCGTGCCCGGCTGGATGCGCCCTTTGACGTTGTTGAAAATGCTGACCGTCGAGGCATAAATATCACAATCCACATGGATCAGCGCGCAAGGCGAGGCATCGCTCTCAAGGAATGGCGGCAAGGTCGCATCGAACCAGCCGACATGTAGGCGGGCATTGGCCGGCACGCTCGGCAGGCGTCCGGCCCGTGAGAACGCGCCTTTGGCTTCCCTGGTGCCATGC
>JAMFRY010000268.1 GCA_026225015.1 Alphaproteobacteria bacterium | reverse complement strand
GCGGAATCGAAAAACCTTGATCTACCGCAGCTTGCCTTGAGCGACCTGCAGGCAATCGAGCCGCGGATCGGCGCGGAGATTTTCGAAGTCCTGACGGTTGAGGCATCGGTTGCCTCGCGCAAAAGCTATGGTGGAACCGCGCCGGATCATGTTGCGGCAGCGGCGCAAAAATGGTTGGAGAGTCTGCGTTGAGAATTATCGTGACCGCGCTGCTGCTGGGCCTCATCCTTGCCGGTTGCGGCCGCAAGGGCGCGCCCAGCCCTCCAGGTCCTGCATCAGACGTGAACTATCCGCGTACCTACCCATCGCAATGATTTACTGGAAAACCCTGCCTTGCTGACACGCTCCGACCTTTCCGCCACCGAACCCGATCTGGCAGCCCTGCTGGCGGCCCGGCCGGCTTTGGCCATGCACGTGCAGGATGGTCTGTGCTTTGAGGATGTGCCGCTGAATGCGATCGCGGATGCATTCGGCACGCCGGTCTGGGTTTACGGAGCGGCGACGATCCGCGCGCGCTACGCTGACCTTCAGACCGCATTTAGCGATGCCGGGCTGCCGGTACATATTCATTACGCCGTAAAAGCCAATGATCACCTGGCGATCCTTTCCGTGTTGGCCAAAGCCGGCGCCGGCGCGGATGTGGTGAGCCAAGGCGAGTTTGCCCGCGCCATGGCGGTGGGCATTCCGGCTTCCGGCATCGTGTTTTCCGGAGTCGGCAAAACCCGCGCCGAACTGGCGGCGGCGCTTAGCGCAGGCATCGGGCAGATCAATGTCGAGAGTGCGGAAGAGCTTGCCATGCTCTCCGAGGTCGCGACGTCTCTGGGCCGGACCGCGCGGGTCGCCTTGAGGATGAACCCGGATGTGGATGCCGGTACCCATGCGAAGATCACCACCGGGCTGGCAGGCAATAAATTCGGCATTTCCGCTCCCGATATTTTGCCGCTCTATGCGCATGCGGCGGCACTTCCCGGCATCGCGCCGGTGGGAATCGCGCTGCATATTGGCAGCCAGATTCTCAGCCCCGCGCCTTATGCAGCTGCATATTCCAAGGCGGCGTCAACGGTGCGGGCGCTGCGCCAGGCCGGGCAACAGGTCAGCGTGCTGGATCTCGGCGGTGGTTTGGGTATTGGCTATCGGGATGAGCCAGGCATATCGCTGGCGGCATTCGCGCAGGTGGTGCGGCGCGAAGCTGGTGAACTTGGCGTGCAGTTGCTTCTGGAGCCGGGCCGTTATCTGGTCGGCCCCGCGGGGCTGCTGCTCGCCTCCGTCATATTGCAGAAGCAAACGGCGCAGAAACGGTTCCTGGTGCTGGACGCGGCGATGAACGACCTGTTGCGGCCTTCTTTATACGATTCCTATCATGGCATGCTGCCGGTGAGTGCGGTGGATTTCGTGAAGCCGGTATCGCCGACCGATGTGGTGGGTCCGGTTTGCGAGAGCGGCGATATTTTTGCCGCCGGCCGGGCTTTGCCCGATCTCGCCGAGAACGCCCGGCTTGCCGTGCTGGATGCCGGCGCCTATGGCGCGGTGATGAGCAGTCCGTATAATGCGCGGCCGCGCGCCGCCGCAGTCCTGCTGGATGGCGGCCATTTCCATTTGATCACGCCGCGACAGAGGCTGGACAATCTTTGGGCCGATGAAATTTTGCCTGGGCTGAGATGAATCTCACCCGGCTGCGGCGGCGCGCGGCTTGGGGATTATGGACCGAATTGCTGGTCCGCGCCGCCGCACCCGCCTTCGGCATTCTGGCCGCATATCTTGCCGCCGCATTATTCGGCTTCGGCTCACCCTGGGCGTTTCTCGGGGTGCTGTTGCTGACCGCTGGCGCGCTCGCATTCGGCCTCGCTCGGCTGCGACGGCCAAGGGCAGAAGAAATTGATCGCCGGATCGAGCATGTCTCCGGGCTGCGCCACCGGCCGATCGCAATGCTGGAAGACGCACCGGAAAATGAGAGCCAGCTTGCCGTGGCGATCTGGCGGCTCCATGAACGCCGTATCGCCGCAAGTCTGCAAAATGCCCGAGCCGGCTGGCCGGTGGTCGAGGCCGAAATCCATGACCCGTTCGCCTTGCGCGGGTTGTTGCTGCTGCTGTTGCTGGTGGGTGGCATCGCCGCCGGGCCGGCCGGGTTGCCGCGGCTGGGCAGTGCGTTCTCCTTTCCTGGCTGGCCGTTTGCCGGACCCAGTGTCGATGCCTGGATCACCCTGCCAGCCTATACGGGCGCCCCGCCTTTGGTGCTCTCGCCCGGCGATGCGCCTGCCGTTTTGGCAGGCAGCGCCCTCACCGTGATCGTGACCGGCCTGGGCCGGCCGCCGGTGGCCGCTTTGGGGCGCGCGCCGATCCGGTTCAGCGCCTTGGCCCAGAATAGTTTTCGCGCCGATGCCGAGTTAAGCGCATCGGGGAGGCTGCGGATTGGCAAATGGTGGAATCCGCTTGCCGCATGGAACGTCACGGTTATGCTTCCCCAACCGCCAATGGTTCGGATGAGCCAGCCGCTGCCGGTGGATCACGCCTTGCTGATCGGCTGGCATGCGCAGGATACATACGGCGTGGCATCGCTCAGCGCGACGTTCATGCCGGAAGGCCACCCGAACGCCGAACCGGAAATACTGGACCTGCCGTTCAACGGTGTTAATCTCAAAGACGCCAGCGGCGTCGCCAAGCCGGATGTCGGTGACTCGCCTTATGCCGGGCTGCTTGTCACGGTGACACTGGCGGCGCGCAACCTCGCGGGCATTTCCGGCATGGCCGCGTCGATGACGGTGCAACTGCCGCCGGCGGATTTCTCGGACAAAACCGCCATTGCACTCGCCACGTTGCGCCAGCGCCTGGCTTTGGACCCGAACACAACGCGCGAACAAGCCGATACGCTGCAAAAATTGGCGGAGGCGCCGCCGAGCCAGATCTCCGCTGCCGCCGACCTGCAAATGGCCGCGCTGGCCCGGCAATTGAATGCGGCTGAAATCTCCGCCGATGCCGCGCAGAAACGCATGGCGATGCTGGCAAGGCAGATCGAACAAGGTCCGGATTACGCTCCCGCCCAGGCGCTGGCGGCGGCCAACCAGGCGTTGGAGCAGGCGCTGCGCCAGGCCATCACCGCCGGCAAGAAGGTGGATAGTGACCGCTTGCAGCAATTGCTGGCGGCCATGCATGCGGCGCTGGCGCGGCATTTACAGGCGCTTGGGGCCGCGGCAGCAGCACCCGGCGGGCCGGAGGCAAATATCGGCGATCTCGACAAATTGGCGGCGCAGATCGCGCAGGACGAGGCATCCGGCCAATCCGCCAAAGCGGCAGCGGAGCTGAACCAGTTGCAACGAATGCTAACCGCCCTGCAATCGGCAAAGCCGATGAGCGCGGCGCAGGCCAGGCAAGAAGCGGCGGCGAATCAGGCAGCGCAGGATCTGGCCAGATTGACACAAGGCGAATCCGCCCTTCTGGACCAGACCAACCAGGGTGCCGGGACCCCCGCCGGCCAGACGGCGCTGCAAAATCAGCTCGCCGCAACGAGGCAAGGTTTGGGCAAAGCCGGGCTGTCGCTGCAGGGTTTGGGCGACGCCGCCGCCGCGATGGATGCGGCGCATGGCGCGCTTGAGGATCAAAACCTAGGCGCCGCCGGTGCCGCGGAGGGCGCCGCCATCCAGCAATTGCAGAAGGCCGCTTCGGCGCTCGCGTCATCGAGCCAGGGCATGAGTTTTGGCGAGAGCGCGTCCCCGAGCGCGGGCGACACCAATTACGGCGACGGAGGCAACGGGGCGCCGGATGAGGATTCCATCCCCGGCATCATGCCTTCCGGCGAAAACGCCGCGGGCGCGATCCAGCAGCAGATCATCAAGAACGACGGCGACACCTCCCTGCCATCCGCCGTGCACCAATATTATCATCGCCTCCTGAACCAGGACACGCCGTAAGATGTGTGGTAGGATGGGTTGAGCGCAGCGAAGCCCATCACTTCCGCCTCTCATCCGAAAATAAATTATGGGCCTCGCTGGC
>JAMFRY010000267.1 GCA_026225015.1 Alphaproteobacteria bacterium | reverse complement strand
GAACATTGCATCGATCAGGCTCTGGCCCGCGAAGATGCGGATCTGGTGATCAAGAACACCAGATTCCTGAACCTGGTAACCGGCGAACTGGTGTCCGGAGATATCGCCATCTGCGGCGACCGGATCGTCGGCACCTATGAAGACTATAAAGGCAAGCGGGAGATCGACGGCAAAGGTCTGATCGCCGTGCCCGGTTTTATCGATACCCATGTGCATTGCGAATCCACCCTGGTGACGCCGGCGCAATTCGATCAGTGTGTGCTGCCGCGCGGTACCACCACCGCCATCTGCGATCCGCACGAAATCTGTAACGTGCTGGGAACGGAAGGTCTGCAATACTTCGTGGACAGCGCATCGGCCATGGCCATGGATTTGCGGGTTCAGCTTTCCTCCTGCGTCCCGTCTTCAACGCTTGAAACCTCCGGCGCGGAACTTCTGGCCGCCGATCTGCGCCCCTTCCGCTCCCACCCAAAAGTCCTCGGCCTGGCAGAGTTCATGAATTTCCCTGGGGTCTTTGCCAAACGACCGGATGTCATCGAAAAACTGGCCGAATTTCAGGATGGGCATATTGACGGTCACGCCCCGCTGATGAGCGGCCGGGAGCTGAATGCCTATCTCGCCTGCGGCATCAGGACCTGCCACGAAACAACCAGCCTGCCGGAAGCCTGGGAGAAACTGCGCAAGGGCATGCAACTCCTGATCCGCGACGGCTCGGTGGCAAAGGATGTGAAGACCCTGGCCGGGGCGATCACGCCGGAAACCTCCGCGCTATGCGGGTTCTGTACCGATGATCGCAATCCCCTCGATATTTTTGAAGAAGGGCATCTGGACCATCTGATCCGCACGGCAATCAAATGCGGCGTTCCGGTGTTGCACGCCTACCGCACCGCCTCCTGGTCCGCCGCGCAGGGTTTTGGTCTGCGCGACAGGGGGCTGATCAGCCCCGGTAAGCGGGCCGATATTGTCATGCTGGAGGATCTGGAATCCTGCGCCGTGAAATCGGTATTCAGCGCCGGCAGGCTGGTCGCGGAGATCGATTTCACAGCGATGCCAGGGCCGGCGCCCATCGGACTCGACAGCATGAAGATCGACGGCGTGCGGGCGGAGGATTTCGCCACCCCTGCTTCCGGTCCCGGTGGACCCGTCATCGGCGTCGTGCCTGGACGGATCGTCACCGAACATCTGACCCTCAGCCTCCCAATGCGAGGCAATCAGCGGCAGCCGGACCCATCGCAGGATGTGCTCAAGGTGGCGGTGGTGGGGCGGCATGGCAAGAATCGCAATATCGGCCGGGCCTTCGTGAAAGGCTTCGGATTTTCCTCCGGCGCTCTGGCCTCCTCCGTCGGGCATGACAGCCATAATATCTGCGTCGTCGGTGCAGGCGACACCGACATGGCAATTGCCGTGAACCGGATCGTCGCGCTCGGCGGCGGGTTTGTGGCGGTACGCGATGGCAATGTTATTGGCGAAATCGCGCTGCCCATCGCCGGCCTGTTTTCGCTAAAGGGCTTTGCCGAGGTGAAAGACGCGCTGGTGCAGCTCCGCAAGGTCGTGTCTGGTATGGGATGCGGCCTGCAAGAACCCTTTATTCAACTGGCCTTCCTGCCGCTGCCGGTAATCCCACACCTCAAAATAACCGATATGGGCCTGGTGGACGTGGACCGCTTCGAACTGATTGCAGCCTGAAAAGGCATTGCGGGTCGATACTTCGAATTTTTGTCACGGTTAAGAACAGGCGCGGCGTTTGCGCGTCAGGCGCAGCGCAGCTTCGCATGGGCAGCAAGGCGAAGCTTCTGGAAAACACCGTCCTGTTGTGCCACGTTAACGTCAACCGTACCGGAGATATCCCATGGGCAAAATCGAGATTGCTGAAGAAAGCTTTGCGGCGACGCAGAAGATGTCAACGCCCTCTTATGTGCCGAAGCTGGAGCGCACCGCGGGCCAGGCGCAACCGATCGCCGCGCATGGCGGCTTGTCCTACATGGCGTTCGAGCAGGATGGCGATGCCGGAACCACCTTGGCGCTGCAGGACGCGCTCGCCGAAATCGCCAGCGGCGAGGAGCAGCGCCTGATCGAAGAAATCGACAACGCGCCGCCCGGCCCGATCCAGACCCAATGGGGCCTGGGCTTCCGGGATTACGACGAGTGCCTGGATTATATCCGCGCGAACGGAATCTCTGCGCCTGAAGGCGGCGTGGCGCTGCCGCTGCGCTATACTATTTATGAGCGTTCCACCTATTCCGTCGTCCCCTCCCATGCCATCTGGCGGGACCCGGCGCGCGCCGATCTGGCAAAGGCCATGGGCGCGAGCGGAGAACTCGCCAAGCACCGGCCGGAACTTTATTTCCCGCTTGTATTGCGCGATGCGCGGCGGATTGGGGAGGTTTATCCGGGCCTCTCCCCCAACAGCCCGGAAAGCATGGACCGGCTCGGCGTCTCGCTGGCGCATCTCGAATCCAAATGCGCGAACTTTTATGATTCGGCGGAGGTCGAGCGCGTTTTCTACCCCGAAATCGAGAAGCTTCTCCTGGAATTTTTCCCTGGCGCCACCGATGCGCTGGTTTATAATCATGATGTTTTCGACAAGGACTATACCGGCGACCGCACTGAGGACCAGGACGCCAAAAATCCCGGCGTCAACGCATTCTATGCCAATATCGTGCATAACGATCTGAACGATAATAGCGGGCGGGTGCGCTGCCGCGAATTGCTCACCCGCAACCTGCGCAATTTCGGCCGCGAGGTGCGGTATACGGAGGCAGAGGCGGACGCAAAAATGTCGCGGCGCTTCATGTCGATCAATCTCGCCAAGCCGATGGAAACGGTCGAGCAATTTCCCTTCGTGCTCTGTGCCTGGCCCTCCTTCGCGGATCAGCCCTATATCACCAATTACCGGATCTATGACGACCGCGTGGGCGAAACCACGCGATTCACCTACCGGCCCGGTCATGAATGGTACTGGTTTCCCCAGCAGAAACCGACTGAGGTCTCGATGCTGAAATGCTATGATTCCATCACCGATGGCTCGGTCTCGCGCTGGTCTTTCCACTCCGCTTGCACTGACCCAACCGCGCCCGCCACTGCCAGATGCCGCAAGAACGTCGTGGTCCGGTCTTACGTCTTTTTTTAGGGAAAGAGGTGGTTGCGCGGTCCTCCGTGACGCCGGGTTCAATGCCATGCTAATGAGGCATTCAACACGGAGGAGATGATGGATGGCGCAGGATCTTACGGGGAAGGTCGCGCTGGTGACGGGCGCGTCATCGGGCATCGGCGAGGCGGCGGCGCTGGCGCTCGCCAAGGTGGGGGTGCTGGTCGCCGTCTCCGGCCGGCGCAAAGCGCGGTTGGATTCTTTGGTCACGCGCATAACGGCCGAAGGCGGCAAGGGCCTGGCGCTGCCGGGCGATGTTTCGGTTGAGGCAGAGGCCAGCAAAGCCGTCACCGATACTGTGGCGCATTTCGGCAGGATCGACATTCTGATTAACTCTGCCGGCGTCAACGAGGCTGGGGGGATCGAAACGCTGACCACGGAGCAATGGCATCGGGTGATCGACATCAACCTGATGGGCACGATCTATAGCTGCAAGGCGGCGTTTCCCTTGATGAAGGCGCAAGGCGCCGGCGATATCGTCAACATCTCCTCCACCGCCGGGCGCCGCGCCGGCTGGATCTTCGCCGCCTATTCCACCAGCAAATTCGGCCTGACCGGTTTTACCGAGGCCTTGCGCCAGGAAGGCGGCACGCAGGGCATCCGCGTCTCCATCGTCGAACCCGGCGCCACTGCGACGGAGATATCCACAAGCATTTCCGACCCGAAATGGCGCGAGGCCATTCAGCAGCACACGCATAACGAAAACGCCATGGAATCCTCCGATATTGCGGACGCCATCATGCTGGCGCTGCAACTCCCCCGCCGCGCCAATGTCACGCGCATCCTCGTGCAGCCGACAACCGATGTCGCGGCGATGCCTTGAGTCCCTTCGAGGGCAAGCCCAGCGCCATGCGGCTATTTTATTTCCTGTTCCTGTCCTAAATTCAACCCCATGGATTTGGATTTTTCAGAAGCGGAAGTGCAGCGTTATGCCCGGCATATTCTACTGCGCGAGGTTGGCGGCATCGGTCAGGCCAGGTTGAAGGCGGCGAGCGTGTTGATTGCCGGCGCCGGCGGGCTGGGTTCGCCGCTGGCGCTGTATCTCGCGGCGGCGGGGGTGGGGCGTATCGGGATTATCGACCCGGATGTGCTGGAGCTCTCCAACCTGCAGCGCCAGATCGCGCATGCCACCGATCGGCTGGGGCGGCCCAAGGTCCATTCCGCGGCAGAGGCGATGCGCGGCATCAATCCGTTGGTGCGCGTCGAGCCGCATCAGGCGCGGCTGGATGAAGGTAACGTGCATCGTCTGGTCGCAAGCTATGACTTGGTCTGCGACGGGACCGATAATTTCGAGGCGAGATTTTTGCTGGCCGATGCGTGCGTCACCGAACGCCGCACACTGGTTTCCGCGGCGGTGCTGCGGTTCGAAGGCCAGTTATCGACCTTCAAGCCGCACGCGGACGCGGACGGGCCGTGCTATCGCTGCCTGTACCCGGAGCCGCCGCCGCCGGGGTTGGTGCCGAGCTGCAGTGAAGCCGGCGTGCTGGGCGCGGTGACCGGCGTGATGGGAACCTTGCAGGCAACAGAGGTTTTGAAGGAAATTATGGGAATCGGCGAGTCGCTTTCCGGATGGCTGCTCATTTGGGACGCGCTGGCCGCCGAGTTCAGGAAGGTGAGGTTGCGGCGTGATCCGGCCTGCCTGGTTTGCGGGATTGGCGGTTTGAAGGCGGGTGCGCCTTGATGCGCGGGGCCTTCCTTTTACTCACCTGCTTGCTGCTTGGCGGATGGACAACGGCGCCGGCCGGTAGCGGGCCGGGGCCGGGAACGGGCAGTGTCGACGGATATTTGATGCCGCGATTCGTGTCCTTGCGGACCGATGAGGTAAATTTCCGGGCGGGGCCGGGTTTCCAATATCCGGTGGTATGGATCTACAAACGCCAGGATCTGCCGGTTGAGGTGATCGGCGAGTTCGATGTCTGGCGCCAGGTGCTGGCGCCCGATGGCGGCACCGGCTGGGTGCATGAGGCGACCATCCGCGCGCATCGCAGCTTTATCATCACCAGCCCACAGGCCAGCCTGCGGGCGAGCCCGAATGAGGCGGCTGCGGTGGTGGCTTATTTGAATTTTGGCGTTTCGGGAAATCTGATCCGCTGCGACGGGACTTCAGATTGGTGCGAGGCGGGTACCGGGCATGTGACCGGCTATCTCGCCCGCGAAGACTTCTGGGGCGTCTTTCCGAATGAGACGGTCGGCGACCACTGAGCCAGAACCGGGTGCGGCGCCAAGTTGTCCACAGAAAAGACTCGGGTGGGCGCCACAATATATTGAGATTTCCATCCGTATGTTCTACTGCATATTGTAGTTCAAACTTGGAGGCCTACAATATGGAGTGGTCGGAAGACGTTATTACCAAACTCCGGGTTCTTTGGTTCGAAGGCCACTCTACCGCCGAGATTGGGCGACGGCTCAATATTTCGAAGAACGCGGTGGTGGGAAAGGCGCATCGGCTGAATCTGCCGCCGCGCCCCTCGCCGATCCGCCGGGGAGCGGAGGGCAGCAACTCGCCGCCGCGCCAGCCCCTGCGCCGGCTGCAGGGGCCGACCTTGCCGCCATTGGCCGCCTCGATCGGCGCGCCGGCGCCAGCATTGCGGCCGATCATGTCGTCGCCGAAGCAGACCTTGCGCGCCACGCCATGCTGCTGGCCCATCGGCGAGCCGGGCAAGCCGAGCTTTCACTTCTGCAATGTCGATTCCCTGCCCGGCAAGCCCTATTGCGATGACCATGCGGCCATCGCCTATGTCCGGGTCCGGGATCGCCGCGAGGATGCGGCTTAACGCCGAGTGCTTCAATCTTCCCGCATTTCCTGGCGCGGGAGAGGCTCTATCGCGGCGAAATGAAATAGTCTCATTTCAGATGGGACGGGTTTTACGACGGTGTACTTTTGTCCTAGGCCACAAGCGGCACTTTCCTTGATCTGCGTGAATCGGAAAATTTCTAAATCGTAAAACGATTCTGACCTTTCTGATTCTGCTGCCAGGCTTTGCATATTTTTCAATCAAGCCGGCGCATTGATGCAGCGTAGCGCAAGTAATTTCAATCGTTTAAGCAAAGACGCGGGTTTTTGTGCAGCGCGAAATTGAACCTTACGCCGGATTTGTGCATTTTTTCCATTGCTGAATCTGTATTTTAGGTATTATGCTTTTCAATACCGGTTCTAAACCGGAGAGGAAATGGTTCACGCCCAGGATAAGGGCCTCAGAGAAGGTGGCGCAAATGGCAACAGCGCAGGCACAAGCAGAGAGTGCAGGCAATATTCCGTCTAGCACCGAAGCGCATATTGGTGTGGTTAAGTGGTTCAACCCTGGGAAGGGCTATGGTTTCATAGCGCCGGAAGAGGGCGGGAACGACATCTTCGTTCATATCAGCGCGGTGCAACGCGCCGGCCTACGCAAGCTTACCGAGGGCCAGCGCATTCGTTTTGCGCTGCAGCAACGGGAAGGCAGAGTGGCCGCGGTGGAGTTGCAGCGGCTCAACTAAACTGGCGGATTTGAGATCGAATCTGCCAATGATCCAATCTCAAATCTAGCTCAAAAGCCGGCAATCGGCGGGGAACTTGGCTTTGAGCCGGACTTGAACGGTCCAGCTCAAAGCTTTTTTCGTTGGGCTTTTTTCGTTGGGCCTATCTCGGTAGAAAGCCGATGATGCGCTCGGCCTCGTCCACGATCGGGTTGGCCACGCAAGCGGCGCGGCGCGCGCCCGATTGCAGCGTGGTATCGATGAAGGCAGGATCGGCCAGCAGTTTTTTTGCCTGCTCGGAAATCGGCGTGAGATGGCTGATCAGCGCCTCGGCCAGTTTTTCTTTGAATGGTCCGAAACCGCCACCGGCGAATTGCGTTAGCGCTTCTGCCGGTGTGGCGTTGGTAATGGCGGCGTAAATCCCCAGCAGGTTGATCGCCTCGGGCCGGTCTTTCAATTCGGCGAAGGTTTCCGGCAGTGGCAAGGGATCTGTCTTGGCGCGGCGGATTTTAAGGGCGATGCTATCGGCATCGTCCATCAGATTGATGCGGCTTTGATCGGAGCTGTCCGATTTCGACATCTTTTTCGTCGCATCGCGCAGGCTCATCACCCTGGCGCTCTCCGGCGTGATCAGCGCTTCGATGCGCGGGAAGAATTTTACGCCGTAATCATGATTGAATTTCTCGGCGATGTCGTTGGCGAGCTCCAGGTGCTGGCGCTGATCGTCGCCAACGGGCACGAGCGTGGCGTGATAGGCATGAACATCTGCTGCCATGAGATTGGGATACACATAGAGCCCGGTCGAGGCGGCTTCGCGATCTTTGCCGGCCTTGTCCTTGAACTGGGTCATGCGGTTGAGCCATCCCACCCGCGCCACGCAATTGAAAATCCAGGCCAGCCGCGCATGGGCGGGAACCGCGGATTGATGGAACAGAATATGTTTTTCGGGATCGATGCCGCAGGCGATCAGCACCGCCGCCATGATCCTTGTGTTGTCGCGCAGCTCCGCGGGGTTCTGCCAGTTGGTGATGGCGTGCTGATCGACGATGCAATACAGGCAGTCATAGCCATCCTGCAGCCGCACCCAATTGCGCATCGCGCCCAGATAATTGCCCAAAGTCGGCACGCCGGAGGGCGCGATGCCGGAGAGAACGCGCGGGGAAGAAGTTTCAACCATGCGCGGTGGTTACGCTCGCGCCCGGCGGATGGTCAACTGGCGCGTAAGATGGCAGGTTCGTAGGATGGGCAGAGCGCAGCGAAGCCCATCGCTTACCGAACCGCGACTAAACTGCCTTCACCTGCTGCTTTGCCCTGCGGCGGCTCAACATGGCGCGCAGCTCGGTCAGGTCGAAGGCGTGGAGCAGAATCCCGCCGCCGACATAGGCGATCCCGCCGGCGAGAGTCAGCGCCAGAAAATCCGGAATATTGGTTTTTCCTTCCGGCAACAGGTGCTCCGTGCCGTAGATCGCCGCCGCCATGATCGCGGCGGCCAGCAAAATGCGGGGCAGGCGGCGCTTGCCGTGTTCGTCCAGAGCAAAATGGCCGCGCCGGTGCAGGATGTAGCCAAGCATGACGGCGTTGAAAGCCGAGGCAAGGCTGGTCGCCAGCGCCGGGCCGACGGCTTGCAGCGGATGCATGAAAACAAGATTCATCGCCAGATTGAGCGCCACGGCGGTAACGCCGATCTTTAACGGCGTGACAGTATCGCCACGCGCGAAAAACCCCGGTGTGAGCACCTTGATCAGTGCGAATACCGGCAGGCCGATCGCAAATGCCGCCAGCGAATGGCCGGTCAACGCGGCGGTGTGCAGGCTGAAGGCGCCGCGCACGAATAGCAACTCGATCACCGGCCGGGCGGCGACGGAAAGCCCGATGGCGGCTGGTAAAGTGAGGATCAGCACGGATTCCAGCGCCCGGTTCAAGGTGGCAAGTGCATTGCTATCCTCGCCGAGCGCGATCTGCCGGGCAATGACGGGCAGCAGCGCGGTGCCGGCGGCGGTGCCGATTACGCCGAGCGGCAGTTGGTTTACCCGGTCGGCATAATACAGAATGGAAACCGAGCCGGCGGGCAGCAAAGTGCCGATAATGATGTCGATCGAGACGTTGAGCTGCGTCACCCCGGCGCCGACCAAGCCTGGCGCCATGCGGCGGAACAGGCTCAACATGCGCGGGGTAAGCCGCGGTTTTGGCAGATGCATGCGCATGCCGGCGCGGCGCATGGCGAAGATCAACAGCAATAACTGGGCGATGCCGGAGACGGTCACGCCCCAGGCAAGCGCATAGCCGGCGTTTTTCACGTAGGGAGTGAGTACCAGCATGAAAGCGATTGAAAATACATTAAACAGGAGCGGCGCGGCGGCGGCGGCGGCAAAGCGGCTCATGGCGTTCAGTACGCCGGAGAACAGAGCCGTAAGGCAGACGAAAAACAGATAGGGAAACATGATGCGCGTGAGCGCCACCGCCAGCAGGAATTTGCCGTGATTGCCAGAAAAGCCGGGCGCCAGAACATAGAGCAGCCAGGGCATGAAAATCTCGCCCAGGATGGTAATCGAGCCCAGCCAGAACACCATCACCGCGGTGGCTTCCTCGGCGAATCCCGTGGCGGCCTGCATTCCTTCAACATGCAGGATTTGCGAAATCGAGGGTACGAAGGCGGCGTTGAAAGCACCTTCCCCGAACAGCCGGCGGAACAGATTGGGCAGCCGCAGCGCCACGAAAAACGCATCGGCGATGGGCCCGGTGCCGAGAATGGCGGCAATCAGAATGTCGCGGGCAAAGCCGAGAACGCGGCTCGCCATCGT
>JAMFRY010000266.1 GCA_026225015.1 Alphaproteobacteria bacterium | reverse complement strand
TTGCAGCATGCGGAAACGGTGCAGGATGCGGTGGCGCAATTGCGGGCATCGCCCGGCATCGACCTGGTGATATGCGATCTGGCCTACGATATCGGCATGCTCATCCAGAACCTGCGGAGCGAGCGGATCGTAACGCCGGTGGTTGCCGCCGGGGCGGTTGTCACCGAAGATCAGGTGATGAACGCCATCCGCGCCGGCGCGCAGGAATTTCTTCCGCTGCCGCCGGACGCAGATATGATCGCTGCGATTTTGCAGGCGGCGACCGGCGGTGACCACTCGATGATCGGACGCGACCCAGCCATGCGGCAAACAATTCAACGCGCCGACCAGGTTTCCATCTCCGATGCTTCCGTGCTCATCAGCGGCGAATCCGGCACCGGAAAGGAGGTTATGGCGCGTTATATTCACGAGAAATCGAAACGCGCCAACGGACCCTTCATCGCGCTCAATTGCGCGGCGATTCCAGAGATGCTGCTGGAATCGGAACTGTTCGGCCATGAAAAAGGCGCGTTCTCCGGCGCCATTGCCAGGCGCATCGGCAAGTTCGAAGCGGCGAATGGCGGCACTTTGCTGCTGGACGAAATCAGCGAGATGGATGTTCGCTTGCAGGCAAAATTATTGCGGGCGGTGCAGGAGCGTGAAATCGACCGGGTGGGCGGCACGCATCCGGTAAAGATCGATGTGCGAATCATCGCCACCAGCAACCGCAATTTGAAAGCTGAAATCAAGGCTGGACGGTTCCGGGAAGATTTGTATTTCCGCTTGAGCGTGGTGACGATAACGGTGCCCTCCTTGCGCGACCGGCCGGGCGACATTCCATTGCTCGCCAATTACTTTGCGCTGCGCTATGCGCAATTGAACGGCCTGCCAAATCGGCCGTTGGCGCCGGCCTCGATTGACAAGTTGGTGCGCAATCACTGGTCCGGCAACATAAGGGAACTGGAGAACACCATTCATCGCGCCGTATTGCTTGGCGGCGGCGACCGGTTGGAGCCGGAGGTGATCGAAACGAGCCAGCCAGAGACCGAGGCGCAGGTGGCGCCAGCTAGCGCTATGTCAGCCTTCGCGCCCGCAACGTTCCAAGCAAAAGCCCCAACAACAATGATGCCGGAGCGGCCGATGGAGGCGCGCAGCGTGCATGACGTGGAGCGCGAACATATTCTGCGCACCTTGCAGCATTGCTTTGGCAATCGCACGCATGCGGCGACGATTCTCGGCATTTCCATCCGCGCGCTGCGCAACAAGCTCAACGAATATTCGGCGCAGGGCATGGATGTGCCGCGGCCGAACGCCGGCGTAGCGGCCTAGGTTTAGTATATTGGGTTCGTTCGGCTCAGCGCCGGAGATAATCGCCTCCCTGCGCAAAATGCGGATGGGGACGGATGTGGGCTTGGCGCTTGGGGTGGTGTTCATCCTCTCCATGCTCATCCTGCCGCTGCCGCCTTTTTTGCTGGATGTCGGGCTCTCGCTGTCCTTCACCGCTGGCGTGCTGGTGCTGATGGTGGCGCTGTTCGTCACCAAGCCGCTGGATTTCACCAGCTTCCCGACTGTCCTGCTACTAACGACCTTGCTGCGTTTGGCGCTCGATGTTGCCGCGACCCGGCAAATCTTGGCGCATGGCAATGAGGGAGCGGACGCGGCAGGGCATGTGATCGCGGCCTTTGGCGGATTTTTGATGGGCGGCGATATCGTCATCGGCCTGATCGTATTCGCGATTTTGTTGGTGGTGAATTTCATCGTCATCACCAAGGGCTCGTCGCGTATTGCCGAGGTGGCGGCGCGGTTTGCGCTCGACGCCATTCCCGGCAAGCAGATGGCGATCGATGCCGAATTGAATTCCGGCGCGATCAACGACAAACAAGCGCGCAAGCGCCGCTCCGAGCTGGAGCAGGAGAGCAATTTTTACGGATCGATGGATGGCGCTGCCAAATTTGTCCGTGGTGATGCGGTGGCGGCGCTCATCATCACCTCCATCAATATCATAGGTGGCCTGGCAATCGGCGTGGGCCAGCATGGCATGGCCTTCAGCGACGCCGCCGCGGATTTCTCCACGCTTTCGATCGGCGAAGGCCTGGTCAGCCAGATTCCGGCGCTGCTGGTCTCGGTAGCGGCGGGCATGGTGGTGGCCAAAGGCGGCATTGAAGGCAGCGCGGATGCGGCCCTGGTGATGCAACTCGGCCGCAATCCCAAACCGCTGATGCTGGCCTCCGGCGTTGCCGGGATATTGGCGATCGCCCCCGGCCTGCCGTTTCTGCCATTCGCCGCTTTATCCGGCCTGGCGGGCACTGCCGCCTGGTACCGCTTCAAATTTCCGCCGGCGAAGACAGAGGAACAGGAAGAGGCGAGCGCTGTGCCTGCCACCGTGCTCGAAGCGCCGATCACCGATTCGCTCAAAATGGACCAGATCCGGCTGGAGCTGGGCTACGGCCTGCTGGCCTTGGCCGGCGGCGACACACCGCGCCTTACCGAACAGATCAAATCGCTCCGGCGTTCCATCGCCACGGAAATGGGTTTCGTTCTACCGCCGGTGCGCATTCAGGACAATATGCAATTGCCGGCGGAGGTCTACAGCGTTCGCATCAAGGAAATCGAAGCCGGGCGCGGCGAAATTCGCGCGAACAAACTGCTCGTGATGAGCCCGACCGGAAAGCTCGACGGGCTGGTGGGCGAGCGCACCAACGAGCCTGCCTTCGGCCTTCCGGCTTTATGGATCGAGCAGGATGAGAAGACGAGTTTCCTCGCCAAAGGCTGCACCGTGGTGGACCCTGCCAGTGTGCTCACCACGCATCTTACCGAGCTGGTAAAAGAGAGCATGGCGGATTTGCTTTCCTATTCCGAGACCCAGAAATTGCTGGATGATTTGCCGCGCGAGCAGCAGAAACTGCTATCGGACATGATCCCGTCGCAAATTTCTGTCGGCGGCATTCAGCGCGTGCTGCAAGCCTTGCTCGGCGAACGCATTTCGATCCGCGACCTGCCGACGATATTGGAAAGCATCCAGGAGGCTTGCGCCAACCAGTCCAAGACTATCCCGGCGATTGCAGCCCATGTCCGCACCCGCCTGGCGCGCCAGATTAGTGATTCGCTCACGGGCGCCAATGGTTATCTGCCGCTGATTGTGCTTTCAAACGAATGGGAGACGGAGTTTACGGAGGCGCTGGTTGGTCCGCCGGAAGCGCGGCAGCTGGCGTTGAGTGCAGCCCGCATGCAGGATTTCATGCGCCGCTTCTCGCAGGCATACGAGGAGGCCGCGGCGGCCGGCGATTCCCCCGCTTTGCTCACTGGCGCCGCCATCCGCCAGCATGTGCGCGCGGTTATTGAACGGGTGCGGCCCTCCGTGCCAGTGCTGGCGCAGACCGAGATCTTTGCGCGCGCCCGGATCCGTACCTTGAGTACCATCTGATGCAGATCAAACTCATCCAGGCGCCCAATATGGCCGAGGCGATGCGGCGCGTACGTACCGAACTTGGCGAGAACGCGCTGATCCTGGGCCACCGGCGGGTAAGAGACGGCGTTGAAATCACTGCAGCACTTGAGCCCGTGATTGATCCCAGCGTGCCAACATGGCCAGCCGCGCCCAAGCCGGCCCCGGCAGCGATCGCCGAACCGGAACAAGACCCAGAAACTACCCGTGTGAACCAGATGATGCATCGCGCGCTGATCTTGCGTTATGGCGCTCTGGATTGGGGCAAGCCGGTAATGCTTGTGGGCACTCCAGGCGCCGGCAAGACGCTGACGGCCGCGAAACTCGCCACAAGATTGGTCCGGAATGGCGAAACCCCAATGGTGATCACTGCCGATAGCGAACGGGCCGGGGCTACCGAGCAACTGGCGGCGTTTACCCGCATTCTCGGGCTTGATCTCATCGTCGCCGAGAATCCGCTGATGATGGCACGGGTTTTGGCGAACCGTCCGGCCGGACAAAAGGCGATCATCGATATGGCGGGATGCAATCCTTATGATGACGAACAGAAAGAGGCGCTCATCACCCATGCGGTCACGGCCGAATGTAATCTGGTCTGGGTGGTTGCGGCCGGGTTGGATGCCGAGGATGCGGCGGAGATGGCGCAGGCTTTCGCGGCTCTGGGGGC
>JAMFRY010000265.1 GCA_026225015.1 Alphaproteobacteria bacterium | reverse complement strand
CAGCGCCTCCAGTTAGTCTGTGCGGCGAGACTGGCGGGGTCGGCTTGAAACCGGCTTGACCCCGTCTTTCGCAACCAGAGAAAGGCTACGCATGCGGCGCCGGCTATTTGCGGTGCTGACGCTGGGCGGCTGGCTGGCTTGCGTGGAGGCTCTCTTCACCGGCGCCGGCCTCGCGCGCGCTGACCAGGTTGGGCAACAATCCGCTTCTGTACCTCTCAGCGCGGGCGATCAGGCGCTGGTTGCGCAAATCGAAACCTACCTGAACGGACTAACGGCGCTGACCGCGAATTTTCTGCAGGTTGCGGCCGATGGTTCGACCCGCACCGGCAAGGCCTGGCTGCAGCGCCCCGGCAAAATGCGCTTTGAATACGACCCGCCGGACCCGCAATTGCTGGTCGCCGGCTTCGGGTTGCTGGTCTATCACGACCCGCAACTTGACCAGACCACCAATATCCCGCTCTCCGCAACGCCGCTCGGCATCCTGCTCGCGCAGCATGTGGTGCTCTCCGGCGCCGTCACCATTACCAATCTCCAGCGCAATCCCGGCGAAATCGACGTGACCCTGATCCGCACCGGCAAGGCTTCGGCCGGCAGTCTCACCTTGGTGTTCGGCACGGATCCGCTGGAATTGCGGCAATGGAAGGTGCTCGACGCCCAGGCGCGCACAACCCAGGTGAGCCTGTACGATATCGCCCCTGGCGGCCCGTTTCCCGATTCCCTGTTCACGTTTCAAGGTCAGTCCCCGATCCAGTCCGGCGGGTAAATGGGCTGCGGTTCGGCATTTGATAACTCGGGTTTCGCCCCGTATAGCCCGCCTATGACTGCAAAACTCACCATCGCCACCTGGAACATCAATTCCCTGCGGCTGCGCCAGGCGCATCTGCCCACCATTATCAATGCCATGGCGCCGGATATCATCTGCCTGCAGGAGACCAAGGTGCCGGATGATCTGTTTCCGGAAAATCTTGCCGCCGCGACCGGCTTTACGCATATATTGATGCGCGGCATGAAGGGCTATAACGGCGTCGCCATCCTCTCCCGCCTCAAGCTGCGGCTGATCCCCGACACGCCCGACTGGTGCGCCAAAACCGATTGCCGGCACATCGCCGCCAGCATCGAAACCCCAGGCGGACCGATCACCCTGCATAATTTCTACGTCCCCGCGGGCGGCGACATCCCCGACCGCGCGCAGAACGTCAAATTCGGCCACAAGCTTGATTTCATTGCCGAGGCGCGCGACCATTTCGCCGCCTATCCCCCGCATCGCGCCATCCTCGTCGGGGATCTGAACATCGCCCCGATGGAGAACGACGTTTGGAGTCACAAACAGCTCCTCAACATCGTCAGCCATACGCCGCCGGAGACGCAAGGGCTGAATGCCTGGATGGCGCAAGGATTTACCGACGCGCTGCGCCATTTCGTTCCGCCGGATGAAAAACTCTATACTTGGTGGTCCTATCGCAATCGCGACTGGGAGATTTCCAATCGCGGCCGCAGGCTGGATCATATCTGGGTTTCTGATGACCTGGCCCCGCATTTGCATTCCCACCAGATCCTGAAATCCGCCCGCAAGTGGGAGCAGCCTTCCGACCACGTGCCCGTCGCGGTTACGCTTTCGCTTTAAGCTTGCGGCGCAATGTGCCAGCCGCTCGCCGAGGGTGCGCAGAATAAAGGCTGGCCGTTTGGCGTCAGGCCCTCGCGGCTTACGCGCATCAAATCCCGCACGGCGCGAAACACGCCGCCATGCGCCACAATCAGCACCGGGCCAGGCTGGGCCAGGATACGCTGCAAGGCGCCGTCGATACGTGAAGTGAGTTCAGCGAAGCTCTCAGCACCTTCGGGCGTAAAACTGCCATCCATCCAGCTCTGAAACCAGGGGGCTAGCGCCTTGCCTTCCATGCCGCCGAAAATCACCTCGCGAATCGCCGGCTCGTATGCAACCGGCAAACGCAACGCTTCATTGACGATCGCGGCCGTCTCGCGCGTGCGCAGCATCGGCGAGCAGGTGATCGAAACGATGCCGCGATCAACCAGCAACCGTGCGGCGGCCTTGGCCTGGTTCCGGCCGGTATCGTTCAGGGGAATATCATTCGCGCCCTGGCTGAGGCCTCTGGCGTTATAATCGGTCTCGCCATGACGGAGAAACCAGAAGGCTGTTGCCGGCAGGCTCACCCGGCCTATTCCAGACCTTCGCCGGCCAATGCGCGTTGCACGGCGGGTCGCGCCAACATGCGGCGCAGATGCACGTCGAGATTCGCAGGCAATGTCATGCCGACGCGGCGGACCGCCCAAAATTCCAGAAAAAACAGCACCGCATCGGCAATGGAGAAGGCTCCAAGAACATAGTCCTGGCCGCTGAGGGCGGGCGCCACAATATCGAAACCCTGGCGGATGATCTCTCGTCCCGCCTGCTGCACCTCTTCCTTATCGTCAGCCGTGGGCGAGAAGTTTTCCGGGCGGAAGATACGGGTAAAGCCGCGCATATGCACCGTGGCGACTAGGTAATCGATGAGTTCCAGCGCCCGCGCCTCGCCTTCGATATCGGCGGGCAACAGGTTGGCCTGCGGGTTGGCGCGGGCGAGGTACCAGGCAATCGCCGGCAGTTCCGTCAGCAAGCCGCCGCCGTCGCGCTCCAGCACCGGCACCTTGGACTTCGGATTGATGACGGTATACTCCGCACTGTACTGCTCGCGCTTGCTGAAATCCACGCGCCGCAATGCATAGGGTTTGCCGATTTCCTCCAGCAGAACGTGAATGGCAAGCGAGCAGGCGTTCGGTGAATAGTACAGTTTCATGCTAGGCCTTCAAGGCTAATCAAATAACGAGCTGACGGAACTTTCATCCGAAATCCGTCGCATCGCTTCAGCCAGCAACGGCGCGATCGTGAGCTGGCGCACATTATTGGCCAGGCGCACCGCCTCGGTCGCGCCGATGGAATCGGTGATGGTGGCCATCTTGATCGGCGAGGCGGCGATGCGCGCCACCGCGCCGCCGGAAAGCACGCCATGCGTGACATAAACACTGGCCGAACGGGCGCCGTTATTCAGCAAAGCCTCGGCGCCATTACAGAGCGTGCCGCCGGAATCGACGATGTCGTCGATCAGGATGCAATCGCGGTCTTTCACCTCGCCGATGATGTTCATCACTTCCGACACGCCGGCGCGCTCGCGGCGTTTATCGATGATCGCAAGGTCGCAATTCAGCTTGGTGGCGATGGCGCGGGCGCGCAGCACACCGCCCACATCCGGGCTTACGACCATCAATTCCTTGTCTTCGAACCGTTCGAGAATATCGCGCGAAAACAAGGGTGCGGCGTAAAGATTATCCACGGGAATGTCGAAAAACCCCTGGATCTGGCCGGCATGCAGATCCATCGTGAGTACGCGGTTGGCGCCAGCCTCGGTGATCAGATTGGCGACCAGCTTGGCGGAGATCGGGGTGCGAGAACCGGATTTTCGATCCTGCCTGGCATAGCCGAAATACGGGATCACCGCGGTGACCCTCCGCGCCGAAGCCCGGCGCAGCGCATCCAGCGTAATCAGCAGCTCCATCAGATTGTCATTGGCCGGGTAGGAGGTGGACTGGATGACAAACACATCCTCGCCCCGGACATTTTCATGGATTTCCACAAAAACCTCCATATCTGCAAAGCGGCGGATGGAGGCGCGGGTGAGCGGCAGGTTCAACGCGGCGGCAACAGCCTCGGCCAAAGGGCGGTTGCTGTTGCAGGCAACAATTTTCATTCAGATGCTTTCCGGGTAACCAAAACGCTTAAAAGGATGCAGCGCGGCGGGTATAGCTTTGGACCCCAGCCCTGTCCATCAATCTTGAAGTTCTCGTGACCGTTTCGTGGCGGCGTCTATAGCCTGCGACACCAGTTTCGGCCAGGCGTCATCCGCACGCAACACTGCCAGCGCGCGTTCGGTGGTCCCGTTGGGCGAGGTGACCGCGATGCGCAGATTCGCAGCATCCTCGGTGCTGGCGGCAAGCAGGGCGCCGGAGCCGATAATCGTCTGGCGGGCGAGGTCGCGGGCCAGATCGGCCGGCAGCCCCTGCGCCAACCCGGCCTGTTCCAGCAATTCGGCCAGCAAGAATACGTAGGCCGGACCGCCGCCGGAAATGGCGGTGACCGGATCGAGGAGGGATTCGTCATTCACCCAGGCGATCTGCCCGGTCGCGGCCAAAAGCGAATCGGCCAGCAGATGCTGGCTGTTGGATACATGGCAGCCAGCCACCGCAACCGTAATCCCCTGGCGGACGGCAGCGGGCGTATTCGGCATCGCCCGGACAATGGCTGCCTTGACCCCGAGCATCTGGCCGACGGCATGCAGGGTTTTGCCGGCCATGATGGAAATGAACACCGCGCCGCCGGCGAAGCGGGCATAGCTGGGCAAAACGGCCAGGGCCGATTGCGGTTTGACCGCAAAAACCACGGCCTCGGGCGTGAAGCCAGTGGGAATCTCATGCGGCAAGGCGAAAACCTCGATGCCTGGCGCCACCAAGTTGGCTGCCTCCTCCGAGGGATCGATAACGATGGCCTGGCTCAAGCCCCGATCGCGCCAGCCGGCAAGCAGCGCCGAACCCATGCGGCCGCCACCGACCAGCAACAAAGGTGGAAAAGGCGACCCGCCGCGCGCCGGCGCGCCGGTTTCAATCACAGGACTACGTTCAGAAATGGGCCATTCGGCATGGCCCATTCATGTCATGCTTCGCCGACACATTCCAGCATGGCGGCGGCCAAAGCTTCCTCCGGCGACTTGCCGCCCCAGAGTACGAATTGGAAGGCCGGGAAAAACCGCTCGCATTCCGTGATCGCGATATCGACCATGTCCTCGATGGATTCCGCCGAGGCGCTGGGCGCGCCGCGCAGCAGCACGGAGTGGCGATAGATCGGCATGCCGTCATCATCATCCATGCCGAAATGACCGATCCAGAGTTTTTCGTTCGCTTTCGCCAGCAGTTCATACAAGGCCGCGCGGCGCTTCTCCGGGGCTTTCATGTCGAAGGCGCAGGAGAAATGCATGACCGAGATTTCGTGGGACCAGCAGAAAAACAGGCCGTAATCGCACCATTTTCCGGGCGCCTCGGCCGCCATTTCGGCATCGGAGCGGCGGTCGAATACCCAGTCATTCGCGGTAATGACCTGCTCTACGAGGTCGAGCGGGTTGGAGACGGCTTGCGTTTCTTCAAAAATCGTCAGGCTCGTCATGGGGGTCTCCTATTCCAAGGATGGCCAAAGCGGGCGAGTTTTTCGCGGCATTATCTGCGGTTAGGTCTTCAGCTCACCACGATGGGTAGTCTAACGGGATTTTGCGCCGCGCCGCAATGCACAAAATTGCGGACGTTCTTACTGCCCCGCAAGAAGAACTCCACGTTAGGGCTTGAAGTTGCTTGTATCTTCAATCTCAGGCTGTACTTTTCGCCGTCGTATCGCCCAAAACCCATCTCCAGGCATGAAAAATGGTTAATTTTTCCGATAATGAGACGAAATTTTGTACAGCTCGGCGGCTGTCCCGCGATGCAAAATGTAATGGCAAAGCAGTAACGCTTGCCACGGCGCGGGCCACGCATGATAGAACTTGGCCATGAACCTGCCTTTTACCTTGCCCGACTGGCTCCCCGCCTGGGCTTTTCTACTGCTGGCCATCCCTGCTCTGCTCTTCGCGCTGGCTTTTCTGCTGATGCCGTTCAGCGTTTTTGGCGTCAAAGCCAGGCTGGAGGCCGTTGAAGCGCAGCTCGATGCCGTGGCGGAGGAGTTACGCAACATGAATTTTCGCGCCCGCGGGATCGCCGGGCGGAGTTTTGTCGATGACGGCGACTCCTTCGACCTGCCGAATTTCGGCAAGCAACGGTCCGCGCCGCCTTTCGATGATGCATCCCGGACCGCGCCGCCGCCGCCGCCGATCACCCCGGCCATGACCGCGCGCGACAAACCCGGCGCACCGCGCCTGCCGCAGCGCCAAGCCCGGCGCACCGAACCACGACTGGATTAGCGCATGATTGCCTTGCGTCAATCATACGCTACTGGTTTTTTGGCGATCAATTTCATTGGCTTGGTTTGAACCTGCCGGTCCAAACCAAGCCAATATTGATCTAGTTGCAGCGCATCCTGGTTACCGGCGCGCACGGCTATATTGGCGGCGCGATCACGCGGGAACTCGCGGCTTCCGGATATTTCGTTCAAGGCGGCGTCAGGCGGAGCGCGGCGCTTGCCCCCGGCGTCACCCCGTTGCTGACCGGCGATCTGGCCGATGCGAAACTGGAGTTGCACGGCTTTGAGGCGGTGCTGCACTCAGCGGGACTCGGCCACCGCCGCGGCGTAGCGCCGGAGGCTTGGCGGCGCGCCAATGTCGAAGCGGCCGTGAATCTGGCGCGCCAGGCCAAAGCCGCCGGGGTGCGGCGCTTTGTACTGATCTCCACCGCCCATGTGCATGGCAGGGTGCATGACGGCATCGTCTCCGACGAAACCGCGCCGAACCCGATGGATGCCTACGCCGCAAGCAAGCTGCAGGCCGAACGGGAGGTGTTGGCGCAATTCGGCGCAGGGCTGACGATCCTGCGCCCGGTCGCGGTGATCGGCCCGCATTGCCCCGGAAACCTGCAATTGCTGATGAAGCTGCTGCGCCGCGGCGTGCCCCTGCCCTTTGGCGGAATCGCAAACCAGCGCTCCTTCATCCAAGCCGGCGACCTCGCCCGGCTGGCGGCCTTGGTCCTGGCCAGCGCGAGGCCACCGCCGATCGTGCTGGCGGCAAGCCCGGAGACCATTGCGACCCCCGATCTCATCGCGACACTCGCCGAAGGCATGGGCGTGACGGCGCGGCTGCCGAAATTTTCCTCCGCGGCCCTGGCAGCTATTGCTTCCCTGGTTGGACGCGCGGCGATGTGGCAGAGCCTTGCCGGAGATTTTCGCGCCTCGCCGCAAGCCGCGCTGAAGCTCGGCTGGGCGCCTTATAAAAGCCTGCGGGAAAACCTGATCGAAACCGGCCGGCACTATACGGTAGCATGATACCACATACCGGTATCCTTGACAGCAAGCGCTAGAGTCACGATAAGCCGCCAGCTTTGTTAAGGGTAGCGTATTATGAAAACGACTGCTTCGCTGAAACCGGCGGATGTAAAGAAAGACTGGGTTCTGATTGACGCGGAAGGGCTCATTCTGGGCCGGCTGGCGGTGATCGTCGCCACGCGGTTGCGCGGCAAGCACAAGCCGCAATTCACCCCGCATGTCGATTGCGGCGATAACATCATCGTCGTGAACGCCGAAAAGGTGAAGCTGACCGGCAAGAAAGCCGAGCAGTCGATATTCTATTACCATACCGGCTATGCCGGCGGCATCAAAGGCCGTTCCATCGGGCAGCGGCTTGCCAGCGCGCATCCCGAGCGGGTGCTGGAAAAGGCGGTGGAACGCATGATTACCCGCGGCCCGCTGCAACGCCAGCAAATGAAGAACCTGTACATCTATGCCGGGGCCGAGCACCCGCATGCCGCCCAGCAGCCCAAGCCGTTCGATGTCGGCGCGCTGAACCGCAAGAACCGGAGCGTTTGAGTATGTCTGAATCCCCGAGCAGCTTTGCCGAGCTGAAAAACCTCACCACCACGGTTGCCGCCGAGACCGCCGCGCCAAAGCGCGAGCCCAAGCGCGACGGCCTGGGCCGCGCCTACGCCACCGGCCGCCGGAAGAACGCCGTGGCCCGCGTGTGGATCAAGCCGGGCAAGGGCGAGATTTCCGTGAACGGCAAAAAAGCCCCGCAATATTTCGCCCGGCCGGTGTTGCGCATGTTGATTACCCAGCCCTTCCTGGTGGCGGATCGTTACAACCAGTTCGACGTGATGTGCACCGTCACCGGCGGCGGCCTGTCCGGTCAGGCCGGCGCAGTGCGGCACGGCATCTCCCGCGCATTGACCTATTACGAGCCCGATTTGCGCGGCATCTTGAAAGTCGCCGGGTTTTTAACGCGCGATAGCCGCGTGGTGGAACGTAAGAAATATGGCAAAGCCAAGGCCCGCCGCAGCTTCCAGTTCAGCAAACGCTGATGCGGAAAAAAACCCCGGAGCGATCCGGGTTATT
>JAMFRY010000264.1 GCA_026225015.1 Alphaproteobacteria bacterium | reverse complement strand
GACCAGCACTCTTGAGACGCCGAAATGCCGCGCCAGTATTTCCATCGCGGCGATGGCCTGGATGGTCTTGCCCAGCCCCATCTCATCGCCGATCAGCGCGCGGCCGGAATTTGTAGCAAATAGCGCACCCTCGGCCTGGTAGGGATAGAGCGGCGCCTTCAGAAGCGTCAGCAACTAGGGATCGGCGGCGCCGCGCGGGAATAACTGCGCGAGCTTTGCCGCGCGCCGGACAGCGTCGCGCCGGCCCGCGAGGAATTCGAGTGCGTCATCATAGGCGCGGAACTCATGACCGGACTCCGAAATGATGGCCATGAAATGGTCGAGATCGCCGAAGCGCTCCTCCGGGAGCAGGCCATCGCGTTCAAAATCGAACAAAGCAGCAGCGGCCTCGCGTAGCGCCGGCGGGCAATCCGTGCCGGCACGAAAATGCACGCCGCGTCTGGCGTCGTAGCGCAGATACAACTCGGAGAAGCCAGGCTGGTAGCCGCGGGCGAACGCAGTCTTGGCGCCCCGTTTTTTCTCCAGGGCGGCGAGCGTGAACTCGATATGATAGCGTCTTTATGCATTATTTTCGCCTGCCGTTGTGGGGCTATGAAGATGGCGCATTGCGCTTCGCTCATGCGCCCCACGCTGGCTATGCCGGACGCGGGGTCACTCCCACTCGATCGTCCCCGGCGGCTTGCTGGTGATGTCGTAGGTGACCCGGTTAATGCCTCGTACCTCGTTGACGATCCGGTTGCAGACCCGCGATAAAAATCCCATGTCGAACGGGTACACATCGGCGGTCATGCCATCCGTGCTGGTGACGGCGCGGAGCGCACACACCTGGTCGTAGCTGCGGCCATCGCCCATCACGCCGACGGATTTTACCGGCAACAGCACGGCGAAGGCCTGCCAGATGGCGTCGTACAGCCCGGCATTGCGGATTTCCTCCAGGTAGATGGCATCGGCCTTTTGCAGGATTTCCACCGCCTCGCGGCTCACCGGTCCCAGGATGCGGATGGCCAGGCCCGGGCCGGGGAATGGATGGCGGCCGACGATGGCTTCCGGCAGGCCCAGTTCGCGGCCGAGTTCGCGTACTTCGTCCTTGAAAAGTTCGCGCAGCGGCTCGACGAGTTTCAGCTTCATCTGGGCCGGCAGGCCGCCGACATTATGATGCGATTTGATCGTCACGCTGGGGCCGCCCAAAGCCGAGATGGATTCGATCACATCCGGATACAGCGTGCCTTGCGCCAGAAATTCCGCACCGCCGATTTTCGCGGCTTCCTCGTCGAACACATCGATGAACAACCCGCCGATGATTTTGCGTTTTTGCTCCGGATCGGAGACGCCTTCGAGGCGGGAGAGGAACAAATCAGAAACGTCCCGGTGGATGAGTCTGATATTGAAACGGTTGCGGAACACGTCCACCACCTCGGCGGCCTCATTGGCGCGCAGCAGGCCGTGATCGACGAAGATGCAGGTGAGCTGGTCGCCGATGGCCTCATGGATGAGGGCGGCGACGACGGAGGAATCAACCCCGCCGGAGAGGCCGCAAACGACCCTGCCGGCGCCAACCTGGGCGCGGATTTTCGCTTTCTCCGTCTCGCGGAAGCCGGCCATGGTCCAGTCGCCGGCGCAGCCGCAGACCTTGTGCGTGAAATTGCGCAGCAATTGCGCGCCGTGCGGCGTGTGGGCGACCTCCGGGTGGAACATCAGGCCGTAGAAATGCCGGGCGTCGTCGGCGATCAGGGCGAAGGGCGCGCCTTCGGAGGTGGCGACGGTGCGAAAGCCCGGCGGCGGCGCAGAAATATGGTCGCCATGGCTCATCCATACCTGTTCGCGCGCGCCAGGCGCCCAGGCGCCCTCGAACAGGGCACAATCCTCCGTGACGTCGAGATAGGCGCGGCCAAATTCGCGGATTTCGGCGCCGCGAACATCGCCGCCGAGCTGCGCACATAGGGCCATCTGGCCGTAGCATATCCCCAGAATGGGGATGCCTGCGGTAAAAATTTCCTCCGGCGCGCGCGGCGAGCCCGGATCGGAGACGCTGGCGGGACCGCCGGAGAGGATGATGCCCCGGGGCGCGAAAGCGGCGATTTTTTCAGGCGCGGTATTGAAGGGCCAGATCTCGCAATATACCCCGGATTCGCGGACGCGCCGGGCGATGAGCTGGGTAACCTGGCTGCCGAAATCCAGAATCAGGATTTTTTGGTTATGCATGGCTGCTTGCAGCATAGCGGGCGCGCCAGAACAAGCGGCAAATTCCCGGCCCGCCGGTGTTTGCGCATTAAGCCACGCGGCGCGCCGGTTTCCCCCCACCTTTGGAACCACCCGTTTGGAACTGCCCGACCAGCTCCGCCAGGGACTGCGCTTCGCTGGCAAGGCTATGGCTGGCGGCGGTGGTCTGTTCGACCATCGCGGCGTTTTGCTGGGTCACCTGGTCCATTTGATTAACCGCCGTGTTGACCTCGGCCAGGCCGGTGGCCTGTTCATGCGCCGAGGCGGCGATGCCGGTGACCAATTGATTGAGCTGGGCGACATGCTCGACAATGCGGGTGAGTGACTTGCCGGTTTCGTCGACAAGTTTCACGCCGGTGATGACCTGCTCGCTGGAGTCGGAGATAAGACCCTTGATTTCCTTGGCTGCATCGGCCGAGCGTTGGGCCAAAGCCCGCACCTCGGTGGCCACCACGGCAAAGCCGCGGCCCGCATCGCCGGCGCGTGCGGCCTCGATGCCGGCATTGAGCGCCAGGAGATTGGTCTGGAAAGCGATTTCATCAATGACGCCGATGATATTGGCGATCTTGCCGGAGGAGGTTTCAATGGCGTTCATGGCGCCGACGGTCTGCGTAACCACCAACCCGGAGCGCTCGGCATCGGTTTTGGCATTGTTCGCGACGCTTCGCGCCTCGCCGGCACTCTCCGCGGTTTTGCGGACGGTGGTGGTGATCTCATCCAGCGCGGCGGCGGTTTGTTCCAGGCTGGCGGCCTGCTGCTCGGTGCGGCGGGAAAGATCGTCAGAGGCCTGGGTGATCTCGCCGGCGCCGGCGCGCACGCCCTGGGTGTTGGTGGCAATCGCCATCATGGTTTCCTCCAGGCGATCCATGGCGGCGTTGAAATCGCTGCGGAGTTTTTCGTATTCGGCGGCGAACTTCTCATCAAGCCGGAACAGCAGGTCGCCATTGGTGAGGTGGTCAAGCCCGGTAGCGAGCGAATCCATCACGAGTTCCTGCCGGGCGGCGGCCTCGCTTTGCAATTGCGCGGCGGCTTGGCGTTCGGTTTCGGCGTCGGCGGCGGCGATTTTCAGGTTTTCCTCAAGTCTGATTTTCTCCAGCCCGTTTTCCTTGAAAATCTCAACGGCGCGGGCCATGCCCCCAACTTCATCTTTGCGGTCGATACCGGAAACCTTGGCTGCGAGATCGCCTTTGGCAAGCTTTCCCATCACTGCCTGCAGCAGTTTG